>NZ_JFAN01000005.1:0-32108 GCF_006408855.1 Bifidobacterium sp. UTBIF-68
GGTGTTGCGCTTCTATCTAGAACCCGGACTGTTTGACTCATCACTCCACTCAGGAGCTTGGTAATCATCGCTGAAACCATTGGCTTGGGTTATTGGAGTTCCATCCCAGTACCAATTCACAGCCGGTTCCGAGCGATCCATGAACCATGTATTCAGCAGTTTGAACGTACTTTCCGCATAGCCCTTACCTTTCGGATTCATCATTGCGAAGTCATCGCCAGCCATGTAATTGGCATAATGGTACTTATCGTTGGAATCGATGTTGTAGTCCACGTTGTTGTTGAACAGCGCGATATTGCCGCCCTCAGATGCCTCGCCTTTACCCGACGGGCACAACCACAGGCCACCGCCGAAGTGCCCGGCGACGTTGCTTTCGGCCACGGCCTTGCCCATGAATGCAGTGGTATTCTCCTCCGTATACACGGCACCGCCAAGATAGCCGGATGTGTTGCCCTCAAAGACACCACCCATGAAGTAAGCGATAGATTTGGGATTATCCTTGTCAAATCCCTGAAGGAAGATCGCTCCACCGGCGCCACCAGTAGGAAGAACTTTCTTCGTTGCGTCGTCATTCAGGTACTGGGTATTCTGCTCGCCTACGCCGACTGCGGTCCAGTTTCCGGTGAATGTCGGCTTCTTGGAGCTGTCAAGCGGATCATTGAACACCCACAGATTGCCGTGTGCGTAGATCGCGCCACCACCGGTCATGAACGCGGCCGCATTGGCGTGGTTCTTGGAGAAGGTCACCTCGCCTTGGATGGTGAGATCGCCGCCATCGGTATGGATTGCGCCGCCGCCAGCGTTTTTATATGCGTCATTGCGGCACGAACCATTCCCCACGTTACCGTATGCATCCCGCGTGCAAACGTCGAATTCCTGAGCATTCTCGGTAAACGTACCGCCCGTAACAGTGGTAGAGCCCGCAGGCTGCGCGATAACACCGCCGCCAGCACCATATGACACGTTGGACTTAAAAGTGCCTCCAGAAACGGAAAGTGTGCCACTATTGAATACTACGCCACCGAGTTTATTTGCAGAGTTGCCAATGAACTCGCCACCGGCAACTGTCATTTCGCTACCCCCCATGTTGCGCAGCACACCACCGCCCTGCCATCCGCCAGCTCCAGTGGAGGTGGATTTGTTATTCTCAAAAGTCCCACCGCTGACAACCGTCTTCGCACCATTTGTCTGGTACAGCACGCCGGCGTTTACTGCACTGTTGCCGGAGAATGTGCCGTCGTTAATAGCGATAGTTCCTGAATCCGCATACAGTACAGCAGCGGTCCCCGCTTTGTTATCTACAAAAGTGCCGTTGTTGATAATGACTGAGCCACCAGTCACTTTTATGACTCCACCGTTCGCATATCCGGTGTCAGCGGTGTCCACACCAGAGAATACGCCATTGTTCACGGTCAGTCTGCCACCGTTGTTCACCAAGACGAGCCAACGCTTACCGTTCTTGTAAGTGAAGTTCGCGTCCTTTGCGTCCGCACCAATCGTCAGCTTACCGTTGACGATGAGCACACCATTGCCGGCCGTCGCAGCGTTGATCGACGAATCCAAGCCATCTTTGGCAGTCAACGTAACATCTGCATCTGCGGGAATAACAATCGAATCGCCGGCATCAATCTTCGTCGCAATCGTCACAGTACCTGACTGGCTCATGCAGCTGGAGAGCATGGCCCAATCCTGCACGCTATCGCATCCGGCAGCTGCGGGCGCGAGCTGGGGAGTTGAGGAACCGTTCGCGGTATTGGCATCCGTGCTGTTCGCGGCATCGCTGGCGGAGCCTGCGGAGGTATCGCTTTGAGAATCAGAATTGGAGCCGGAGCCGGAGTCCCCAGCCTGCGGGTTCGCGGTCTGTGAAGCGGCGGCGGAATTCGGGTCGCCGGTTTCGGTAATGCCGTTGGCGGTGTTCTGAGCCAATGCCGGGGTGGCATATGCCAGCAGCAACGCCGCTGAAGCGACTGCGGCACATGCTGCTTCGCCGATCTTCTTCACTCGACTCGGTATGTGCGATCCGTTGAACATAAACCCCGCTCGATTACTCTTCACAACAAATTTTTATCGATAAAAAGAGTCATAACTTTTTATCGCAAAAAGAACCACAGTTATCAGTAGTCCCTCACCGTTGATTGGACGATCCAAACTACCTTTCGCTCTTCCAAGCTCTGTATACCTTGATACCCCCCCGACACCCTTTGTCAAGTAATTGCAACGTTGTTAACGCTCTCAAGCACCCTCGTAAACCATTGCAAATACAGCGTTCTCACCCCATTCCACCAGGCGGAAAATAATCCGAAAATAGGGGGTATGCAACGGGGGATACACCGGTTACGCGCGTGTCGCATGCGCCAAGCGGGCGGTACGAGCACAACGTAGTCAGCAGCGCAGCACCCGGATATCGTACGGTCCAGACGCCGCACAATCCGGATACTGCACGGTTCCGGCATCGCACCGTTCAAACACCGCACGACCCAAGCACCGCACGGTTCCGGCATCGCGCATAATCCCGTGTACAATCCCGTGCACCGTGGCTCTGGCAGCCCACTCCGTCGAACGCTCCGCCCCGCCCGCCATATCCAGCATTCCGCGATATTCGTACGGGGGTTTGTACGGTGGCCGCAACGCGGAGTAACGTGGGCGAACGTATGGGGCGCTCCGGCGAACAACATCGGCGATTGAGATTCGTCTCGGTCATGCAAGGTTGCTCGCCATGGAATCACCCACCTGGACATGGTCCGACACAACAGCAGGGAGGCGGCGCGATGATACGGGGGCGCAATGGCACAGGACGGCACAAACGCCCGACTTCAGCGCCGACTGCGGCGGCCACACAAGCTCAACAAGCCCCGTCGGCGGCAGTCACACGGCAAGCCCCAGCAGCAGCGGCAGTCACTCCGTCAGTCTCGCCCGCACATACCGACTCATTCGCCCCCACCCGGTTCGCCGAGGCTACCGATATCTCCGATCTTGCCGCCGAGCGACGTCGCCTGCAGCGCAACCTCATCGTGATGCGCGTCATCACCATCCTGCTGTTGGTCGCGGCACTGGCAGTGGCCTGCTTCCCGCTGGCCCTGCAGTTCCAGTCCAGCATGGAGCTGGCCAAAACCGCAGCGACCAGCGCGCAGAACGTGGCGAACTGGCCGTACCCTCAAGCCGAGGATGCGCTCAAGGCCGCGCGCGCGTACAACGAGAAGCTCGCGCAGTCCGGGCAGCCGATACTCGGCGAGGCGGTGGACCCGTTCTCCGGAGCACAAGGCGGCTCGCAGGCCAGCGGCGAGGATTCCGCATCGTCGAAGGACAAGGAATACCAGAGCCTGCTCAACGCGGGCGACGAGGTGATGGGCACCATCAAAGTGCCGAAGCAGTCCATCGACCTGCCGATCTACCACGGCACCTCCGAAGAGGCGCTGGCCTCGGGTGCCGGGCACCTGTACGGTTCATCGCTGCCAGTGGGCGGCAAATCCACGCATTCGGTGATCACCGGACACCGTGGACTCGTGGAGGCGATGATGTTCACGCGCCTCGACGAGATGAAGAAGGGCGATTTCTTCTACATCGAGGTGATGGGGCAGACCCTGGGCTACGAGGTGGATCGCATCTCCGTAATCCTGCCGAACGACACCTCGCAGCTCAAGATCGTGCCTGGAGAGGACCGCGTGACGCTGATGACCTGCACGCCGTACGGCGTGAACACGCACCGTCTGCTGGTCTCCGGGCATCGCGTGGCGATTCCGATTCCCGCACCGAAACCGAACGATGTGCATGATGCCCGCAACATCGCCATTGCGGTCGGGCTCGGCGTGCTGTTGCTCGGATGGCTGGTCGTGCTGTTCGCACGGCGGCATCAGAGTGCGCTGATCATGCGCCACGCGGCATGGTGGCCATGGCGCAAGCGTCGTGGCGACAGGGCGAACGACACGATCAGCGCGTTCGGGGAGTAGCGGCCCGCGCACTACACGGCGGCACTACACAGCAGCACTACACGACGGAATCGCACGCTGGAATCGCACCTTTTGAAACTTTTGATTTTTTTGAAAGTTTTGATTTCGTCACCATGCATCTGATTGGTGCGTCTGGTCTACCGGAGGCGGAGCGGAGAGCTATACCACTTTCGTATCGTGATAATTATAATCACGATACGAAAACCAACTAACGTCTGTAGACTCTAGGCGGTCACGCAACCTTAGGCTTCGCGGCGGCCGGCGAGGGCGCGGCCGAGGGTGACTTCGTCGGCGTATTCGAGGTCGGAGCCCACGGGCAGACCGCTGGCCAGACGCGTGATCTTGACGCCGACCGGACGCAGCAGCTGGGCGAGATAGCTGGTGGTGGCCTCGCCTTCGATGTTCGGGTCGAGGGCCATGATCACCTCTTTGACCTCCTTGGTCTCCAGCCTTTTCAACAGGCCGGGAATCCTCAGGTCGGCTGGGCCGACGTTGGCCATCGGGTTGATGGCGCCGCCGAGCACATGGTAGAGGCCGCGATATTCGCGCGTGCGCTCGATGCTCATCACGTCTTTGGGCTCCTCCACCACGCAGATGGTCGCGCGATCGCGCCTCGGGTCGGCGCACACCGGGCAGGGGCTGGTCTCGCACACGTTGCCGCAGATGTCGCAGAAGCGCACCTTGGCCTTGACCTCCTCGATGGCCTCAGCAAGCTCGCGCGCCTCGTCGTCCGGCGCGGACAGCAGGTAGAAGGCGATACGTTGCGCGCCCTTCGGCCCGATGCCGGGAAGGTTGCCGAAGGCGTCGATCAGACGCTGGATGGCGCCATCATAGGCAAGTGCCATGGTTGTGTTGCTCCTTATTCACCGAGGTGCTTTTTGGCGGGCTGAATGTTCTTCGGATTCTTCGGGTCGTCTGCGGCGAATTCCTTGACGTCCTTGACCTCGAACATCTTCTTCAGGTCGTCCAGGCTCATGGCGCGCGAATCGCCAAGCGACTGGTCGTTCATCGAGTATTCGTCGTCGTCCGGGTCCACCCGTGGTTCGGGCGCTGGCGTGGATTGCTGCGGCGGTTGGTTCCATGGGTCGTCACTGGGACCATCATTCCGCAAACCTGCGTTGGCGGCTGCCGTTTGCGGGAGGCCTGCACCAGCAGATGCATGCGGAGGATAACCCTGCTGCGGCGCCTGCGACTGCTCCCACCCGCTGGCTGCATGCTGCTGCTGCGGCGGCTGGTTCCATGGGTCGTCATCCGGCGGGACCGGTTGCTGTGTTGTTTGAAGGTTCGACGGAGCGGGCTGGTTCCATGGGTCAGGCTCTGCTGTGGCCAGCTGCGCGGGAGCAGGCTGGTTCCAAGGATCCGGCTGGGTTGCGGATTGTGCGGGGATGGGCTGTGCAGGTGGCAGGACTTGCGCGGATTGCGGCTGCGCAGGCTGATTCCACGGGTCGTTCTCTGCTGTGGCCGCAGGGCTCGGCTGGCTCCAAGGATCTATGCCATCGCTGATATCCGGTACGGGCACATGCTTCTTGTGGTGTTCAGGATGCGCTGGGGCGGACGAAGTCGTTGGGTCGCCGGATGCGACCGCGGTAGGGCTTGAAGCCGGATGAGCCCAAGGGTCATCGTCAGGCAGAGTGTTGCCGCCCAGGTGCCCTGGTTGCCCCGCAGATTGTTGCGACGCCACGGACATTGCTGATGCCGGCGACGTTCCCGGAGCCATCGCAGCTGCTGACGACACGGAAGCTCGAGACGCATCCGATGTGGGCAGAGCCGCAACTCGGCCCGCAGCTTGGTCCGCGGATTGGGACGCGCCTCGGTGGCTGTCGTCAGCGTCTTCGCCCTGGCCGGACGCCGCGGGCTTCTGTTCCTTGGAATCGCTGCCAAGGTGCGCACCTAAACCGGAACCCAGACTTGCGGCAGCGAGACCGGCTTTGGCGAGCGCAATCTGCTGCTTGACCTTGGCCAGCTGTTCGGGGCTCATGCGTTTGACGGATTCCACCCGTTCGCCGTTGGCGGCCACCTGCGTGGGCGCGATCACCGTGTTCGGGCCGAATTCCTTACGCACGGCATCCTGCACCACAATCGCGGCCTTCTTGCCGCTTGAATCCACGGCGAGCGCGAACGCATGCTGGCTGAGCGACTGGTCAAACGTGAGCGAAAGACACGGCAGACCCTTGCGGTTCTGGCCGAACCTCACACTCGGCACCTTGGCACGGGTCACATATTCTCGGATATCCTCAGGCAAGGCATTCACGGCGGCATTCCACTTCTCATCCACCGAACGGGTGTCGTTCGCAGGTGCGGCGGCCGTCGCTCCTGCCGGTGCAGTCGTATTCGCGGGTTCCTGCATTGCGGGTTGAGCCGGCTGCTGCGCGGGTGCGGAGGTTTGCACAGGCTGTCCCCAACCCGTTGGCTCACCGGCCGACGGCGCTGCGGACCGCTCATACACCCACCCTTGCGCAGCCGGCTGAGTCGTTTCGGATTGAACCTGAGCCGACTGAGCGGGAGCTGATTGAACGGGTGCCGACTGAATCGAAGCCGCAGGAGCTTGCTGAACCTGCTGGTTGCGCGCAGCGCCGGAGAATCCACCTTGCGACACAGCGGACGTTCCGGATGCGCCAGACCCCCCGGACGCACCAGACGCGCCCGCGAATCCGCCCGGTGCAGAGCCCGCGCCCGCATTGCGCGACGCTCCCGCGAAACCACCCGATCCGGCGTGATGCCGAGCGCCGGCGGCACCGGCGTTGCCGCCAGTGGCGGGTTCCCCGCCATTCTGTGCGGGGGCTCCGGCCGAAGGCGCGGCGGATGCCGTAAACGCAAAACCGGTTTCGGCGCCTGCGAGCAGCCTGGCGGCCAGCAGTTCGAGCCTCATACGCGGCGAAATAGCGCCGGTCATGGCGCTGAGCGTGTCGTTGATGATGTCCGCCATCACTGTGAGCGGGCCAAGACCCAGAGCGGAGGCCTGCCGATGCAAGTCGCTCATGTCCTCGGCCTCGGCCGTGTCTGACAGCACGGATTCAGCGGAATCACCGGCCAATGTGAGCACCAGGAGGTCACGTACTCGGGCCAGCAGATCCTCCACGAACCTGCGCGGGTCGAATCCACCGACCACGACCTTTTGGATCACCCCATACAGGGCTTCACCGTTGCGGTCGATCACCGCATCCACGGCTTCGCCGATCAGCGCCTCCGGCGTGAAGCCGAGCAGCGCCACGGCGGCATCATGCGTGATCACGCCCTCGACAGAGCCGACCATGAGCTGGTCGAGCACGGACAGCGTGTCTCGCATGGATCCGCCGCCCGCGCGCATGGCGAGTTTCAGCACGCCCGGCTCAGGCTTGATGCCCTCTTTGGCGCAGATCTTTTCCAGATACGGTCCCATAACCTCTTGCGGCACCAGACGGAACGGGTAGTGGTGGGTGCGCGAGCGGATGGTGCCAATCACCTTATCGGGCTCGGTGGTGGCGAAGATGAACATCACATGCTCGGGCGGCTCCTCCACGATTTTGAGCAGCGCGTTGAAGCCCTGCTGCGTGACCATGTGGGCCTCGTCAAGGATGAAGATCTTGTAACGGTCGCGGGCGGGGGCGAAACCGGCGCGTTCGCGCAGTTCGCGGGCGTCGTCGACACCGTTGTGGCTGGCGGCGTCGATCTCCACCACGTCGATGGAGCCCGGGCCGCCGGTGGCCAGGTCCTTGCAGCTTTCGCATTCGCCGCAGGGGTGGGACGTCGGCCCTTTGGCACAGTTGACGCAGCGCGCGAGGATGCGGGCGGAGCTGGTCTTACCGCAGCCGCGGGGGCCGGAGAACAGGTACGCGTGCGTGAGCTTGCCCTCGTCAAGGGCCCGCATCAGCGGAACAGTGACCTGATCCTGGCCGATCACACCTTCGAAGGTGTCGGGACGATAGCGTCGATACAGTGCAAGTGCCATAGCTACTAACCTACCTTGCCCTCGATAATTTGCGCGAGTCGGACGGACGGCCTCCCCAGACGGGAGAAGTCTTCCCCACCCGGCACGAATCGGCCGGGCGACCGCATACGCTCACAGGTATTAACATAGTGTCAATAATGGTTGTCATCAGGAGGTGCTCATGGGCGAGAACTTCGAGAAGCCCCGCGTCACCCGCGGCGACGTGAGGCGCGAAGCCATCGTACGGGCCGCACGCAAGATCTGCCTGGAGAAGGGGTTCTCCAAGATCACCGTTTCGGACATCGCCGGCGAGGTGGGCATGACCCGTTCGCTGTTCTACCATTACTTCCCCGATAAGGACTCAGTGGCCAACGCCGTACTGGACGATGTGATCGACGAGATCCTCGCCCGGCTCGGCCGGTGGAACAGCGAACGTGAAACCGGCAACGTGAACAAGGCACTTGACGATATGGTGCGGCTGCTGCGCGCGCTCATCGCGGATGAAAGCCCGTTCTCCAACCGGATGATCCAGGACGGCAACGCCGGCCTGTACATCAAGTTCATCGACCGGGCAGCAGACCGCATCGCAGACTACATCGCCCAGACCACCGTGCATGATTTCGAGCAGATGCACGGCCTGCCGATCCGCAACGTGCACGAGACCTTCTTCACGCTGATTGTGGGGCTGATCTCCTTGCTGCGTTCACATCCGGACATCAGCGACAGCACCATCAAGCAGGTGATCGCGCAAACGCTGCACATCGAAAGCTACATCCAGTAACATCCGGCAGCAGCGCCGGTGGCACCTCGTTCTAGTGGAATTCGCCGGTCAATGGGTCGCGGCCATCGCGGGTGACCGCTTCGGCCATATGCGCTGCGGCATCCACCTCACGCGCCGCCACGGCCGGAGGCACGAGCACACGAAGCGCACGGCTTTCCGTCGTCACTCGCACCGGACCCCGGCCGACATATTCGCCATCGGCCATCAGCACCGGAGGCTCATCGCCCTCGTCGGCACGCGTGATTTCGATGCTGCGGATACGCTTCCAGCCGAACACCCGTGAGGCGAGCAGCCGACCGTTGTAGGCGTTCGAGATCGCCACCGCGCATTCGCGGACATTCGGCACATGGTCCATCCACACCAAATCGAGCATCCCGTCGGAGAAGCACGAATACGGCGAGACTTCGATGCCGCCACCGATATGCCGCGAATTGGCGACCGTCAGCAGCGGCGAGATGATGTCCCGCTCATCCGTGGATCCATCCGCCAGCGTGGCCTTGACATGATAGCCGTAGCGTTTCATGCGCGTCAGCTCCACGAGCACCGCGGCGAAATACCGCAGGCTGCCGTTCGGCAGATGCGAATGGTTCGCACGGTCATTGATGCTGGCATCAATGCCACAGGACAGCATTCCCGCATAGTAGCGGTCAATGGGATGCGCCTGGGCAGCCGACTCCCCCGCCGGTACCTCATACTCACTGCCAGTAGAGGGGTCGACCGAGTATCCGCCCGGCAGGGAGGTCACCCGGCCCATGTCCACATCCATATGAGACCCGCGGACAATGGCGCCCACGATGCCCTCCACCGCCGTCTCGATGCGGTTCACCGGCAGTTTGAGCCCGCGCGCGAAATCATTGCCCGAGCCCATCGCCACAATGCCCAGTGGCTTGCCGCTGAGTCCCACGGCATTGGCGCCGAGTGCGATCATGCCGTCCCCGCCGACCACCACGAGATAGTCGTACTCATGCGAGTGTTCACGCGCACGGTTCAACGAATCGTTGAAGCTCGTTCCGGTGAGGTCGGTCACCGTGAAACCGTGGCGTCTGCCGGCTTCGTGCAGCAAGTCCAACACGCGAGCATCGACTTCGGCACCGCGCCCCTTATCCGACGTGGGGTTGCCCACCAGCCCTATGACGTGACGGCGTTCGCTGTGTTCTCTCTCGGTCATGCATTCACCATAACCAAGGATGCGAACGCACGCCAGAGCGCACGCCATGTTAATCGCACAGCACAGGCCCGGCTCGTGCCTCCTTGCGGACATGCGGGGCGAACGGCACATCGGTGGCGACGCTGATCGCAAGGCGGATATCGTCGCCCTGCACTTCGCAGTCGGCAAGTACCGCCTCATTGGCTGCGGCGATGCCGCCGGCGAAGGCGCACGGGTCGTCGAGCCCCTGATGCCATAAGGCGTACGCGGCATTGAACGCCGCCAAATCGGCGATGGAGCGCGCCTTATGTTGGCAAAGCATCAGATTGCCGACAAGGGCGATCACCGTCAGCATCACAGCGGCGAGCATCACCAGCATGGCACCGGCCATGGTGCCTGAGCCTTCCTCAAGACGCGCTTTCATCGCTACCTCGGTTCTTGGATTCTCTTGGGTATCATTTGGGGCGATTATTGCGTGACGGCGGTGGCTTCACCGGTGACCTGCACTGGGGTCAGATTCATCGGTCCAGGCAGCACCGGACATGTCACCTGCACTTGCGTGGTCCGTTCGGACCGCCGTACATCGACAACGACCTGCGCGCGCGCCACCTCTGCGGCGACGCTGCGAGCGCGCGACTCGTCCGCCGACACCACCAGCTCCCTGGCGGCCGCCGACGCCGCACTGCGGCAATCGGCGGACACAAGAGTCACGCGACCCAACGCCAGGATGAGCCCGGCTATGGCGACGACGCTTGGCAGGACGACAGCAAATTCCGCAGTGGCGGCACCCGTTTCAGGGTCCGGCGGCAGACGGGCCATCCAATGGAACCATGATTGGCATCGCATGGCCGCTACCCGATGTTCAACGCTTTTTTGATGATGTTCATCAGCAGCGTCTTGACGGCATCGGATTTGAGGATGGTGACCAGAAGCGCGGCGAACCCGGTGGCGGCTACGAGCACCACGGCGTATTCCGCAGTGACCGCACCCTCCTCGGGACGTTCGATGAATGTGCGTATCTGGGCGTCCATGAGACATAACCGACGGTTGATGCGGGCGCGCAAGCCGACTATATCCCCGGGGGAATCGGCCAGCCGCACGAGATCGCGGCTTGGGGTGGCATGGCGTGTGAGCATGTGAGCTCCTTTCTTCACTGACAGCACGGCATTGTGATTGGTTGACCCCGCACCGGCGTGGCCGGCATGGGGTAGTACCACTGTGAAGGATTGCGTCGCGGCATGCACGCCGATACGGGGTATGTGGTTCTAGCTTGCCAAGTTATCCACATCCCGGCGTGTCATCCACAGCACATGTGGATAAGCGGACATCGCCAGTGGGCTACCGGGCCGCCACCAACCCGGACCAGACACCCAGGCCTAGTGGTCCGTCTCACACATAATTGAGGGATTCAGCTTCGTGTCTCTCCCCCAGTCAGCTACGCTGACAGCCCGTCCCGCAAGTACGAACGCGCTCCGCGCGCAGCTTGCCGGCTCCCTCTGATGAGGGAGCTCCCGGCGACAGCCGGGTGAGGGAGAGAAACACACAACACAGTCGTCCCCTGTCTCTCCCCCAGTCAGCTACGCTGACAGCCCCCTCATCAGAGGGGGCCAACATAGGACACCGTCGCAGGGGCTTCCGCAGTCAGCTGATGAAAGATACCATCGAGGGAATCACCCCCACCATGATGAACGCCGGCAGAAAGCACAGTCCCGTGGGCACGAGCAGCTTGACGGAGAGCCGTGCAGCCCGGCGTTCTATGGCCGACCGCTCGTCGGCGTCAAGCTGTTCCAGAGCGGATTCGAGGCGCACAGCCGGGGCGTCGCCATGCAGCCACGACGGCTCCAGTGCCGCGCGAATCACTGCCACCGAGCCGGCGTCGTCGGCAGCCCCGGCCGTTGTCTTAGTTGTTGTTTTGGTCGTCGCTCCGGTTGCCGCCCTGCCCGTCGCCCCGGTTGCCGCCCTGCTCATAGCCCTGGTTGTCGCCACGCCCAACCCGCCGGCAGTCGCCCCGTCCGACGCATCTGTAATCGCCCCAGCCGCCGAATCGGCCATCGCTCCGGCCGCCCCATCGTCGCTGTGTTCCGCCATATGCCAGGCATCGGACCAAGCTACCCCTTGCTTGAGCAGCTCGCCGGCCTTGCCTATCGCCCTTCCGCTGCTGCCGCCTGCCGCGTACCCCACCGCTTCACACGCATCGGGAATCGACGCTCCCTGCACCAGCGCCACGCGCAATAGGCGCAGTATCAGCATGGTATGCGTGGCATCATCCGGCTCCTCCTCCACCACCGCAGCATGAGCAGAGCCGGCAGTCAACCGTTCACGCACCGGCAACGGAACAGTACGCAACCATACCGCGACCGCACAGCATACCGACGCTCCCCAAGCCCAAAACACACCCGTCATTCGGCGCCCCCGCGAAGCAGCGCGCGCACCCACAACAGACCGATGACATAGCAACAACAGCCGGACAGCAGACAAGCCAGACCTTGCGCCGAACCCAGCAGGAACTCCATCGGACGCGCACCCATCAACTCGCCCAACAGCATGGTCACCATCGGCAAGGCGCTGAGCATGCCGACCGTCGCCTTGGGAACGGCGAGCGCCTGCGATTGAAGGTTCTGCAGCAATCGCATCTGCCGGTACCCGGCCAGCACCACCTCCAGGCAAGGCGAGGCGCGGCATCCCAACCGTTCGCCGACCTTGGCGGCGGCGTATGCGCCACGGGCTGCGCGCGCGGCCTGCATCCGTGTCTCATCCGGCATCCGCCGCCGCTCGAATGCCGTGGCGAGACGGTGTATGGTGATCTCCCGTGTCGCGAAGCGCCGCCCGTATTGCTCCTCGCAGGCCTCAAGCAGTGTGCCACCGCTGTTCATGCGCGCGATCATCGCCGTCAGCATCTGCGCGACGCCTATGCGACGAACCGTATTGTTCTTTTCGACTGCAATACTGCCGGCATTGGCAGCGGTATTGTTGCAGTCGATACTGCCGGCACCTTGGTTTCGACGGGCACCTTGGTTTCGGCGGGCACCTTCCCACCTGATACGCCCGGCGACGCCGTCGCCCGGCCATGGCCAGAGACACACGGCGAGCATCGCCAGCATCATGCTCCACAACGGCAACGCATTCATTGTTTCGCCTCATTCCATCTCATCCCGACCTGGCATTGCACGTTCGCTTCCTTGCGCGGCGGCCAGTGGGATTCAATCAGTATCGAAGTAGGAGCGCGCGGATTGCGCGGGTTCCGCAATGCTCCATCGCATCAGGAACTGCAACCATTCCGGTGCATACTGCGGCTCCCCTATGCCCGACCATTGCGCCAGAG
This sequence comes from Bifidobacterium sp. UTBIF-68, assembly GCF_006408855.1. Taxonomy (NCBI): domain Bacteria; kingdom Bacillati; phylum Actinomycetota; class Actinomycetes; order Bifidobacteriales; family Bifidobacteriaceae; genus Bifidobacterium; species Bifidobacterium sp. UTBIF-68. The sequence goes on from NZ_JFAN01000005.1 coordinate 13,105, forward strand.
GGACGCCCTGCAGCCCGCCGCCCCGGCTTTCCAACCGGCCTATCTGCGCGATTCGCCTGCGCCCATCCGTCCGCTCCACGTGCAACACCGCGTCGAACGCATCCTCCGCCATCATCGCCATCGCCTCCGGAGCGACGCCGGCCAGCAGACCGAGAGACACCAGTCGCGGCGGCACGCGAGCCACATTGTCCGCATGAAGCGTGGTCATGCCGCCGCGATGCCCCGAGTTGAACGCGCGCAGCAGGTCCACGATCTCCTCACCCCGGCACTCCCCCAGCACCACGCGGTCGGGGCGCATACGCAACGTTGCCTTGACCAAATCGGCAAGGCTCACCGCGCCCGCACCCTCCACATTCGCTTCACGTGCCATTAAAGACACGTGGTTCCGATGACCGAAATCGCCTAATTCACGCACTTCCTCCACGGTGACGACGCGTTCGTCCGCGTCACATTCCGCCAGCAGCGCCTTGACCAGCGTGGTTTTGCCCGATCCGGTTCCTCCGGTGACCAGAATCGTCGCGCGCCCATGCACAAGCCCCTGCAGCACAGGCAACCAAGCCATCGGAAACATGGCGTGCCGCGCCAGCTGAGGCAATGCGAGCGCAGTATCGCTCGGCAAGCGGATGGACAAGGCAGCGCCTTGCGGCACCAGAGGCGCAATCACCGCATGCACGCGGACGCCGTCCACAGTGGAAGCGTCCGCGATCGGCGAAGCATCATCCAGTCTTCGCCCCAGCTGCGCGCATAATTGCGTGGCGTACTCCCGCACCACTTGCGGTGAGCGAAACGGCACACGTAGCCGGTGTTCCCTCATGCCGGATCCCCGGTCCGCCCATACCCGACCGTCACAAGTCACTGCGATATCGGTCACCGCCGGGTCGGCGACGACTTCGTCCAGCAATCCGAACGTAGGCGCGGCTGCCGCGCCGGATTGCGGGCCGGATTGCGAACCATATTGTGAATTGGATTGCATGATATGCGCAGGCATGGCCACCTCCTAGTGGTCTGCGTCAGAGATTCGTTGCCGAATTGACTACCCCTCAGTCCCGCTTCGCGGGCCAGCTCCCCTGACAAGGGGAGCCGAAATTAAGCCAGCTCGTCCTGCAATCAGGGACGCGCTTCGCGCGCGGTTTGTCAGCTCGCCTGTCGACTCGCACAGCACCTACAAACATCTCCGCTGTCTGCTTTACGGTGCTGTCCTGACAAGGGGAGCCACGAATTTACGGCGCTGCATATTAGCCGCAGTCGGCTGATTCGCGGTGCAGCGTGCGCTCCACGGCGTCGGCAAGCAGCGATATGGCTTTGCGGCAGTTCTTGGGCACAGCACGGATGCCGAGCCCGTCAAGTACATCGCCGCACAGGCTGGTATTGGCGTATATTGGCCCCATCACCGGTGATACGAGATACGATTCCGCCTCGTCTATGCTGACGATGCCACGTCCGCGTGGGGCTCCTCTGGGGGCGATGCCGATCAGACGAGGGGGCGAGCACTCCCATGCCGAGAGTCGGGCCCGGTGTGCGCGTACACGCGCCAATCCCATCACCGACAACTCCACGCCGACCACTTGCATGCCATGCTGCAGTTCCGGCATCGTCTCGACGAATTCACCTTGCCCCGCATCCACGATGACCACGTCATTGGCTTCGGCGAGCGCCCGTATCACGGCCTGCACTTCCCACCATTCCGGCCGCAGACCGGTCCAGGTGTTGTATGGCAGCACGCGCACGCCCTCCCAATCGATGAGCTCGTCGTTCAGCGCCCTGCCCTCGATCTTGCCCAACGGCGCATTGATCTGGTTGAAACGCAGGCCGGATTCACGCTCCACACCGAGCAGCAGGTCAAGGCAGCCGGAATCGAAATCCGCGTCGATCAGTGCGCAGCTCCGTCCACGCTGCGAAAGCGTCATCGCCAGCATCGCAGCCGTGGTGCTCAAGCCTATGCCGCTATGGCTGGAGGTCATCGTGACGATGTTCTGCAGGACCACGTCCGTAGACGGGTCCCGGTTTGGACGGCCCGGACGGCTCGGCAGCGGCCGGCTGGTGCACGCGGCAGTCAGCGAAGGCGGCTGTGAGGATGGCGAGAAATACTGCAGGCGCGGCTGCGCACCAGCCGTGGTACGCGCGCCACGCCTGGGTTTGACGCGCGGTGATGTTGGCGCAGGCTGCGCCTGTACGGCTCCGGTTTGGGTGATTCGAGTCAGCGTAGTCGCATCCACTATGGCATCGCTGGAGGGAAGAGGCACCGCGTCAGGCAATGGCACCGCAGGCGACGCGGCGGAGGATAGTTGCATGGTAGTCATAGGGCGATTGAACAGCGGCATATATGTGCCGCACAACCCGAATCGACCTATGTGGTTCTAGCTTGCCAAGTTATCCACATTCCGGCGTGTCATCCACAGCACTTGTGGATAAAAAGAAAAACCGGCCAAACATGACGTTTGACCGGTGGGCATCACCTGCGAAAGACAATCGCGGGCATCACTTGTTATCGAGGTTTTCGATGCCGGATTCCAGCGTATCCAGCTGGGAATCGGTGACCTTGACGTGCGCGCCGGTCACCGAACCGGCCTTCTTCTTGCCGAACTTGGCCTTGAACAGGCCGATGATGGTCGGGGCCAGCGAGACCAGCAGAATCAGCACGATGACCAGTTCGAAGTGATCCTGTACAGCCGGGATGTTGCCGAAGAAGTATCCGAGCAGCGTGAACAGCGTGGACCACGTCAGGCCGCCGAGCACCGAGAACGGGGTGAACCGGCTCCAACGCATGCCGGAAATGCCGGAAATGAACGGCATGAACGTACGGATGAACGGGAAGAAGCGGCCCAGGAACACCGCCAGCGGACCCCACTTCTCGATCATGCCCTCGGTCTTGGCCAAGCGCTCCGGAGTCAAGGCCTTCACCTTGCCGGACTGGATGATGCGACGGCCGAAGAAATGGCCGATGAAGTAGTTGCACTGGTCGCCGATGATCGGAGCGCACCATACCACCGGCAGCAGGTAGAACAGCGGCAGCGCGGCCTTGCCTGTCACCGCGTCAGGCGCGGCGAACACACCGGCGGCGAACAGCAGAGAATCGCCCGGAAGGAACGGGAAGAAGACCACACCCGTTTCGATGAACACGATCAGGAAGATGAATCCGAGGGTCGGGGCCACGCCCATGGCGATCCAACCGGCGATGGCCGCGCGCGGATCCTTCAGCAACTCAACGATAAAATGTACAAAACCCATGCTGTTCCTATGAACTATCTTGTGAAACCAGTATTCGCAATCAATATGCAGCGCCTCGCCCAGCCGGAATCAACCTCTTGGACACTCGCGCTGAAACCGTCAACCACCCTACCAGCAGGCCACATCAAACCTACGACGTCCACACTAAGCCATCGCTAATAACCAGCATTATTATGCCGCGACAGAAGTTCGTTGGCGAAAGACCGCCCGGCGAAGCGGCGTTTCAGCCGGCGAGCCGCTGCTTCACGAAGCCATCCAGCGCGGCGGCGTCGATGCCATCGTATGAATCGATGGAGGCGAACTGGCCGAGACCGGAGTTGTCCGTGCGAATCCAACCGGTCTGGGCGATCAGCGTGGCACCGGATGCGGCGCCCGCCTTCAAGCCCGACGCGGAATCCTCCAGCACCACGCACTTGGGCATGTCCTCCTCGGCGATGCCGAGCTTGGCAGCGGCGGCCAGGTATGGCGCAGGATTCGGCTTATGCTCGTACGGATCATCGCCGCAGACATAGCCGGCGAACAGCCCTTCCGACTGTTTCATGATGTTCTCGGCCATACGGCGAGGCGACGTGGTGACCAGCATCGAGGGGATGCCGGCGTCCTTCAGCGAATGCAACACCTCGCGCACGCCGGGAATCCACGGCAGATGCGCCACCTCCGCGTTGTAGACATAGTCCTTGAGCTGCTTGTCAATCTCCTCGACACTCAACGTGCATCCGCGTTCGATCATGTTGCGCGCCACGTTCGGCACCGGCGTGCCGGAACACATCCAACCGAGGTCCTCGTTCCAGTCACCGCCATTGGCATGGGCGATTTCGATCTCGCCGTCATGCCACAGCGGCTCCGAATCAATGAGTGTGCCGTCCAGATCCCAGAACACGGCCTTGAGCAGCATGGCTTCCTCCATTCGCGGGCTTTTGCAAAGCCACAAGAGACATGTACTTGCTGTACTTGCTCAGTCCATTGCATCAACCGGATGGGACAGCGCGGCGTTGCGGCCCACGATGCAGGGATTTGCGCACGATGTAGGGAACCACCCATGAACCGTCCATGATGCAGGGATGCAAAACGGCGGAATAAAGCCATTTCTGACTTTTATGCCATGCAAGAATCCCTACATCATGGGATTTTCCCTACTCACCAGCTCCAGAGGACCATGGATTTGGAATCGGCGGCGGCATCAGGATTAGACACGCGCGAGGCGTCGCCCTCGGCAGCGCCTGCACGCCCTGGCAGCTCGCGGGTTTCGTGATGAATCGCATTTCGCCACAGGCGGGCGCGATTGGAGCGTTGCACTTCGACGATATTGCCGTCACGTCCGGCTGCGAACACGCTTTCCTGATCGCCGGCCTGCATGCGCTTGATCTCACGACGCAACTGGCGGTTCTCCTCTTCGAGTTCCAGAATGCGCGCGATGCCGGAAAGATTGATGCCCTCGTCCTGGCTCAGACGCTGGGCATGTGCCAAGCGGGCGATATCGCGCAGGCAGTAGCGGCGGGCGCCGCCACCGGTGCGCTGCGGACGAACCAGCCCCAGACGGTCGTATTGGCGGAGGGTCTGGGGGTGGATGTTGGCCAGCTCGGCGGCCTGGCCGACAGTGAAAATGGGCAGTTCGATGTCGAAGCCGACGTCGTCAGCCCCATCAAGGTCGGCGCGACCCAGCACCAACGCGGTGGCGCACATGGCGTACAACTGCCGAATCTGATTGACTCGCGCCATGATGCGCCTCCCACTGATTGTTGTGTTGCTGTGTGTACTTCGTGCGCGGACGGCGACCGTGCGGGTCAGGCGAGGTAGTCGCCGGCTTTTTCGTCGAATTCCTTGGCGACGTGCTTGAGCATGAGCCCCGGCTTGGCGGGAACCATGATCTGCACACGGCCGATCAGGTCGCCCGTCTCGCTTCCACGCTTGACGCCGAGCCCTGCAAGCTTGACTTCAGCACCGGAGCTGGAACCCGCAGGTACCTTGAATGTGACCGGATTGCCGTCGATGTCCTTGGCCTCGACCTTGGCGCCGGCCACAGCCTGACCGACGGTCACCGGCACATCCATGACGATGTCATGACCACGCATGGAGTAGGTGTCGTCCGGCTTGACGGTGACATGCAGGTACAGGTCGCCCGCATGACCTCCGTTGATGCCCGGCTTGCCTTTGCCGGCCAGCTTGATCTTCTGACCGTCCTTGACGCCTGCAGGCACATGGGCTTTGAACTTCTTGCCATCGACGGACAGGGACACGGTCGCGCCCTTGACCGCCTGGCGCAGCGTCAGACTGATCTTGGAGTTGCGGTCCTCGCCGTTCTCGGGGCGCGGCGCCTCCTCATAGCCGTAGCCGCCGGCGTTGCCGTACGGCGACTGGCCACCAAACTGCGCACCAGCTCCCTGACCGGCGGTGCCACCGAACATGGAGAAGATATCGTTCAGGTTCGGATTGCCGCCGCCCGACGTGGAGAAGCGGATACGCGAACCATTGCCGCCCATGCCCGACGTATTGCCGAACATGGAGCCGAAAATGTCGGAAAAGCCGGAGGCGTCGAAGCCGCCCGAACCGGAGCCACCTGCGAAGCGGGCACCGCCCATGCCGAACTGGCGAATCGCATCGTACTTCTGGCGTTCGTTCTTGTTGCTCAGCACGTCATACGCCTCGGAGATGTCCTTGAACTTCTCCTCGGCTTCCTTGGTCTTGTTCAGATCAGGATGGTACTTGCGGGCCAGCTTGCGGTAGGCCTTGGTGATTTCGGCTTCAGTAGCGTCCTTGGAGACACCAAGGACTTTGTAGAAGTCTTTGTTCAGCCATTCATTCTCAGCCATTCATGTCTCCTTTCGTAAAAGTCTGTATTAGTGAAGTGCTTAGTGCTTTAGGAAGCACTAAGCACTGTGAATGTTTGAGCCGCCTGAGCGGGGATCAGTTGTGCGGGGAGGCTACTACCACGCGGGCGGCGCGGATGACGCGGTCGCCGATGCGGTAGCCGGCCTCGACCACGGTATCGACGGTTTCCTTCTCGGCAGAGTCATCCGGCTTGTGCAGGATGGCCTCATGCTTGGTGGGGTCGAAGTCCTCGCCCTTTTCGCCGAACTTCTCGACGCCGAACTTCTCGAACGCCTTGTCGATCTTGGTGGCGACGGCCTTGAACGAGTCGTCCATCTCGCTGTGTTCGCGGATGCGATCGATATCGTCCAATGCCGGCAGCAGCGCGGTCAGCACGTCGATGATGCCGTGCTGACGGAAGCGCTCCTGTTCCTTCTGCGCGCGATTGCGGTAGTTGATGAACTCCGCGCGTTCGCGTTGCAGCGCCTCAAGGTAGTCGGCTGCCTCCTTCTTGGCCTTGCCAAGCGGAGTGAGGGTGTCGCCGTCGGCCGGCTTCTTGTCGTCTGTCGGGGTCTCTCCCTCAGTCGCGGCATTCGCCGCGCCAGCTCCCTCATCAGAGGGAGCCGAGGAAGCGGAGCCAGCGGCGGTCGCCGCGCCAGCGGCATCAGAAGCGGCGGAGTTGGCCGGGGTCTCCCCAGACGCATTGCTGCTCGCAGTCGCGTTCGCGGCTGTCTCTCCCTCAGTCGCGGCATTCGCCGCGCCAGCTCCCTCATCAGAGGGAGCCGAAGAGGCGGCGCCCGCAGAGGAAGCCGAGGCGCTTGCGCCGGCGGCCAGATCGTCTGCGTTGGGCAGGTCGTTCAGGTAGTCGTCCTTATTGAAGTCGGACATCACTTGTTGTCCTTGTCGTCATCGTCGTCCACGACCTCGGCCTCGACGGTGTCATCGTCAGAGGAAGAGGAGGCGGAGCCGGCGGACGCGCCAGCGGCACCGGCTGCACCAGCGCCAGCTGCGGCGCCTTCAGCGCCCTGCTGGGCGTACAGCACCTGGCCGATCTTCTGGGCGGCGGTCATCAGCTCGGTCTGCGCGGTCTTGACCTTCTCGACGTCGTCACCCTTCAGGGATTCCTTCAGAGCGTTGACCTTGTCGGTGACTTCCTTGACGATGTCGTCGGAGAGCTTCTCCTTGTTGTCGTTGACGAGCTTCTCAGTGCTGTAGGCGAACGCCTCGGCCTGGTTGCGGGTCTCGGCATCCTCCTTGCGCTTCTTGTCCTCGGCCTCGTGAGCCTCGGCCTCCTTGACCATGCGGTCGATCTCGTCCTTCGGCAGGCCGGAACCACCGGTGATGGTCATCGACTGCTCCTTGCCAGTGCCCTTGTCCTTGGCGGACACGTGCACGATGCCGTTGGCGTCGATGTCGAAGGTGACCTCGATCTGCGGGACGCCACGCGGAGCCGGAGCGATGCCAGTCAGTTCGAAGGTGCCCAGCGGCTTGTTGTCGCGGGCGAATTCACGCTCGCCCTGGTAGACCTGGATCAGCACGGACGGCTGGTTGTCCTCGGCGGTGGAGAAGACCTCGGAACGCTTGGTAGGAATGGCAGTGTTGCGGTCGATGAGCTTGGTCATGATGCCACCCTTGGTCTCGATGCCGAGGGACAGCGGGGTCACATCGATCAGCAGGACGTCCTTGCGGTCGCCCTTGATGACGCCGGACTGCACGGCGGCGCCGACAGCCACGACCTCATCCGGGTTCACGGACTGGTTGGCTTCCTTACCGCCGGTCAGCTCCTTGACGAGCTCCTTGACGGCGGGCATACGGGTGGAACCACCGACGAGCACCACGTGGTCGATGTCGGACACGGAGATGCCGGCGTCGTGCAGCACGTTGTTGAACGGGGTGCGGCAGCGGCCGAGCAGGTCGGAGGTCATTTCCTCGAAGTGCGCACGGGTCAGGGTCTCGTCCAGATGCACCGGGGTGCCGTCAGGGGTCATGGCCAGGTACTGCATGGAAATGCTGGTGCTGGTGGAGGAGGACAGTTCCTTCTTCGCCTGCTCAGCGGCTTCCTTCAGACGCTGCAGCGCGATCTTGTCCTTGCTCAGGTCAACGCCGTACTTGTTCTTGACTTCGGAGACCAGCCAATCGATGATCTTCTGATCCCAGTCATCGCCACCGAGGTGGTTGTCGCCGTTCGTGGCCTGCACCTGAATGGTGGAGAAGCCGTCGTCGTCCTTGCCGATCTCCAGCAGGGAGACATCGAAGGTGCCGCCACCGAGGTCGAAGACCAGGATGCGCTCGTCTTCCTTGCCCTTCTCAAGGCCGTAAGCCAGAGCGGCTGCGGTCGGCTCGTTGATGATACGCAGGACGTTCAGGCCTGCGATCTTGCCGGCGTCCTTGGTGGCCTGACGCTGGGCATCGTTGAAGTATGCCGGGCAGGTGATGACGGCGTCGGTGACCGGCTCGCCGAGGTAGGCCTCGGCGTCCCTCTTCAGCTTCATCAGAATCTGAGCGGAAATCTCCTGCGGGGTCCACTTCTTGCCGTCGATCTCGACGGTCCAATCGGTGCCCATGTGACGCTTGACGGAAGAAATGGTGCGCTCAACGTTGGTCACTGCCTGACGCTTGGCGACTTCGCCGACGAGGATCTCGCCGGACTTGGAGAATGCCACCACGGACGGCGTGGTGCGGGCACCCTCAGCGTTCACGATGACGGTGGGCTCGCCGCCTTCCAGCGTTGCGATGCAGGAATTCGTAGTACCCAAATCGATACCAACTGCACGTGCCATAATGTGTGCTCCTTTTGTTCTTGTTATTCGTTCTTACGTTCTTCGCTCAAGTTCCTCGGGGAATCGTTCTGCGGATTCCCGGTCGGTTCTCGAACCTTCCAAACTTGAGCCTACATCACTCAACTTCCTGATGGCAAGTTCTATTCCCAAATTCCCCACAAAAAGTTGAGCGTGTCGCACTCAGGTTTTGGGCGGCGGCAGCGATGTTCCATCAGAGGGGGCTAGAAAAAGCACAGTCAATTCCGCTGACAGCCCATTCCGCAAGCAACAGACAACACTGAAACGCGCCCGCTGCGCACCTCGCCGTGCGCCTCGACACAACACTACTAAACCGGTTTTTCTTTTGCATGATTCTTCGATACGCTTGATACGGCATCGCACGCCACGACGTTCAAAGAGGATCTCATGCCCATCGGCAATACCAAGCAAACCAGCGGCCCAACCCCGCGCACCACGGACCATGGCCCAGCGAACCACAGCACCACGGACCACAGCACCACGGACCACAGCCCAGCGGACCACAGCACCACCGCGCACGCCGCCTCACGCACAGCGGACGTGCCACCGGACACCCCCTGGTCGTTCACCGAATACATCAACACCTACCGCAAGCACGCAGGCCACCCCGTGCACATCCTGCTGAGCTTCTTCCGCGGCTCCGGCCGACAGCTCACCGTCGCCACGCTCGCGCTGGTCGCCAAGCAGTCGCCGTGCTGGGTGCTGCCGATCGTCACCAGCAACATCATCAACATCATCACCTATCGCGACCAGCACAACCTCAACGAACTGTGGATCAACCTCATCGTCGCATTCGTGTTCATCTCACAGAACGTGCTGAGCACCTGGACCGTGGCGCTGCAGCTCGGGCGCGTCAACCGCAACATCGAACGCAAACTGCGCGGCAGCCTCATCGTCAAGCTGCAGCAGCTGTCCATCCGATTCCATAACGAGACGCAGTCGGGGCGACTGCTCTCGAAAGTCATGCGCGACGTCGAAAACGTCGAAGTGCTCATCGACCAGACGTACCGCAACCTGCCGATCATCGCGCTCGACATCACCATCGCCGTCGTGGTCACGGCCATGCACAGTCCGACCGTACTGCTGTTCTTCCTGCTCACCGTACCGGCCGCCGTCATCGCGATCTACGCATTCCGCAAGCCGATCCGCGAATCGAACCGCGACTTCCGCTCCCAGATGGAGCAGACGCAGGCCGCCGTGGCCGAAATGCTCGAGATGATTCCGGTCACACGCGCGCATGGCCTGCAGAACGTCGAGATCGACCATATGAGCAAGCGGCTCAACTATATCCACGACACCGGCCTGCGGCTCGACGTGGTCAATGCGCTGTTCGGCTCGACCGGCTGGGTGCTGTTCCAGCTGTTCCAGCTCGGCTGTCTGGCCTTCACCTCATACCTCGCGCTGAACGGGCGCATCCCGATCGGCGACGTGGTGCTGTTCCAGACGTATTTCGCCCAGATCGTCAACTCGATTTCGGCGCTGATCAACATGTATCCGATCATGACCAAGGGCATGGAGTCGATGTCGTCGATCGGCGAGATCCTGCAGGAGAACGATGTGGAGCACAATACGCGCGACGTGGAGCCCTCGCAGTTGCGCGGCGACGTCGAATACCGCAACGTGAACTTCCGCTATAGTCCCGATTATCCGCTCGTACTGCATGATTTCTCGCTCAAGGTACCGGCCGGGCAGTCGCTGGCGTTCGTGGGCGATTCCGGCTCGGGCAAGTCCACCTTGCTCAAGCTGCTGATCGGCTTCGGCGAGCCGGAAAGCGGCTCGGTATTGGTCGACGGCATCGATCTGAAGGATATGGATCTGGACGCCTACCGTCGGCAGATCGCGGTCGTGCCGCAGAACACGATCCTGTTCTCCGGCACGCTGCGCGACAACATCGCGTACGGACTGGGCCATGTCAGCGACGAGCAGGTCGAGCAGGTGGTGCGCGAGGTCGGACTGGACGATGTCGTCGCCGCGCTGCCCAATGGCCTGGATACGCAGCTCGGCGAGCATGGCGGCACCCTGTCGGGCGGGCAGCGCCAGCGCATCGCGATCGCCCGGGCGCTGATTCGCAAGCCGCGCATCATCATCTTCGACGAGGCGACCAGCGCGCTCGATTCCGCTTCCGAAAAACAGGTGCAGCACGCCATCGAGCATATGATGGGCCAATGCACCACGTTCATGGTGGCGCATCGCCTGTCCACGATCCGCAACGCCGACCGCATCGTGGTGATGGAGCATGGGGCCATCGTCGAGGAAGGCACCTATGACGAGCTGATGGCGGCGCGCGGCAAGTTCTACCAGCTCAAACGCATGCAGGAGTAGCCGCGTAGCCGCATGTGGGCGAATAAAAAGGGGCCGCTCCCTGATGCATCGGAGTTGCATCGGAGCGGCCGCCCTTATCGCGCTTTAGCCTCGCTCACTGGACCTGGGCGCGGGCGATCTTGCCGGTGAAGGAGTTGGCCTCGTCGGCGTCCTTCACACCGTCCTTGTTCCAGGAGAACATGGCGCGCAGCTTCGGGCCGACGGTCTCGATGCGCTCGTTGGAGTACTTCTCCTGCAGCTCCTTGAAGTGCGGGGCGCCGGCGTCCTGATCGTCGATGAACTCCTTGGCGAAGGAGCCGTCCTGAATGCGCTGGAGGTGGTACTCCATGCGCTTGCGGCAGTCCTCGTTGATGACGGTGTTGGTGTAGTCGCCGTACTGGGCGGTGTCGGAGCAGGACCAACGGGCCTTGTTCAGGCCGCCCTCGTTCATCAGGTCGACGAGCATCTTCAGCTCGTGGCACACCTCGAAGTAGGCGATCTCCGGCTGGTAGCCGGCGTCGGTGAGGACCTCGAAGCCCATTTCGACGAGCTTGTTCACGCCGCCCATGAGCACGTTCTGCTCGCCGAACAGATCGGTCTCGGTCTCCTCCTTGAACGTGGTCTTGATGGCACCGGCGCGCAGAGCGCCCAGGGCCTTCGCGTAGGCGAGGGTCAGCGCCCAGCCGTCGCCGCGCGGATCCTGCTCGACGGCCACGACCACCGGGACGCCACGGCCGGCGGCGTACTCACGACGCACGATGTGGCCCGGGCCCTTCGGAGCGACCATGAACACCGGATGGTCCTCGGTCGGCTTGATGTAGCCGTAGTGGATGTTGAAGCCGTGGGCGAAGGCGACGGCAGCGCCCGGCTTGATGTTGGGCTCGATGTCGTTGGCCCAAATCGTGCGCTGGTACTGGTCGGGGGCGAGGATCATGATGACGTCGGCCTCGGCGGCGGCTTCGGGCACGGACTTGACCTCGAGGCCCTGCTCCTTGGCGAACTCGACCGACTTGGAGGTCGGGCGAAGACCGACGACCACATCGACACCGGAATCGCGCAGGTTCAGCGCGTGGGCGTGACCCTGGGAGCCATAACCGATGATGGCGACCTTCTTGCCGTCGAGCACGGAGAGGTCAGCGTCGTTGTCATACCAGATTTGTGCAGCCATGTAAGCACTCCTTGTACTGCTGGCGCACCGGCCCGGAAACTTGCGGCCGGTATGCGGTTGTGTTGTGTGGTTGCGCGTATGCGGTTGTGCATAAATGCGCGTTTGTGGCGTCCGAGCCAAACCCGGACTGTCTCAAGCGTGGCGGGTGTCGCCTTGTGGGCGCGACTCGCAAAACTGAGGTCTATCCTATCGAGAATCCGGCGGTTTCCCGCCGCCGTCCCACAACGTGAGCTGGGTCACGAATCGACTTTTGCGCGCTTATGGACATTGTCTTACAGTTCGGACGATTCGCGCTAGAACGATACGAGATGCCGTACCACGCCAGTGCACAATACGGGAAAATGCAGCCGCGTGGCACGGCACCCCATGGCCCACCACGCCAATCCGCCAAAATATGCGCCACAGCAGCGCAGTAGGGAGTAATTATGCGCTGGCGTGGCACACTCCCCTGCCACACCAGCGCAGGAAGGCCGAAATTGAATCGCCGTGGCACGGAGAAAATGATCCATCGCATTGTTACTCGAACAGGGAGCTCGGCGTCGCATAATGCGCGCAGACACAGCCGGTCACAACTCCAACACGCACTACGCAGCCGCGTCCGCCGATACGAAAAGCCGCCATCCCATTGCGGAATGGCGGCTTTTCATTGCAATCACGCTAGCGTCCCGCCAGAACTGCGTTGACAACATGACTACCCCTCAGTCCCGCTTTGCGAGACAGCTCCCCTGACAAGGGGAGCCGGGAAATACGGTCAACGAATTTCTGACGCAGGATACTAGGCGAAAGCAGACTCGCGACTTACGCGGTTAAAATCACTGAACCTGGGTACGAGCGATCTTGCCGTTGAAGGACTCGGCCTCGTCCTGATCCTTGGCCGGGCCGTTGTTCCAGGAGAACATAGCGCGCAGCTTCGGGCCGACGGTCTCGAGGTGCGGGTGGGAGTACTCCTCCTGCAGCTTCTTGAACTTCGGGGCGCCAGCAGCCTGGTCGTCCATGAACTCCTTGGCGAAGGAGCCGTCCTGAATGCGCTTGAGCTGGTACTGCATGCGCTTCTTGGTCTCCTCGGTGATGACCGTGGAGGTGTAATCGCCGTACTGAGCGGTGTCGGAGCAGGACCAACGGGCCTTGTTCAGGCCACCCTCGTTGGCAAGGTCGACGAGCATCTTCAGCTCGTGGAACACCTCGAAGTAGGCGATCTCCGGCTGGTAGCCAGCCTCGGTCAGCACGTCGAAGCCCATGTCGCACAGGTGGTTGATGCCGCCCATGAGGACATCCTGCTCGCCGAACAGATCGGTCTCGGTCTCCTCGGTGAAGGTGGTCTTGATGGCGCCGGCGCGCAGAGCGCCCAGGGCCTTGGCGTAGGCGAGGCACAGCGGCCAGGTCTTGCCGTCCGGGTCCTGCTCGACAGCGACCACAACCGGGACGCCACGGCCGGCGGCGTACTCACGACGCACGATGTGGCCCGGGCCCTTCGGAGCGACCATGAACACCGGGTGATCCTCGGAAGGCTTGATGTAGCCGTAGTGGATGTTGAAGCCGTGGGCGAAGGCCAGGGCGGCGCCCGGCTTCAGGTTCGGCTCAACGTCCTTCTTGTAGACGGCGGCCTGGTACTGATCAGGCAGAAGGATCATGACGACGTCAGCCTCAGCGACGGCTTCCGGGACGGACTTGACTTCCAGGCCCTGCTCCTTGGCGAACTCCACGGACTTGGAGGTAGGACGCAGGCCGACGACCACGTCGACACCCGAGTCGCGCAGGTTCAGCGCGTGGGCGTGGCCCTGGGAGCCGTAGCCCAGGATGGCGACCTTCTTGCCATCGAACACGGACAGATCGGCGTCCTTCTCGTACCAGATAGTTGCTGCCATTTTTGGCGCTCCTTTATATCTATTGTTGATTTATGGGTTGAGTATCAATGTGTTCTGCTGTGGCGCAGAACCCTACGTGGTTTTTCCTTGTGGGCTTTTCCGAGAGTTAGGTTTAGTCCTGCACCTTCGGAAAAGCTGTGCAAGGGTTCACTACGTGGGATGAATTTTCAGTTATGGATTTTCAGTTATGAAAGCGCAATCGCGAAGCCGGAAACCAGCCGTGGATTTCACTTGGTGAAATCCACGTCCGTGCTGGGCCGTCAAGCAGAAGCCCAGTGGGCTTCTGTAGGCCCAGTGAGCGATTGCAACCGACAGGCAATCGCGAAGCCGGAAACAGCCGTGGATTTCACTTGGTGAAATCCACGTCCTTGGTTTCCTTGCACGTCAGCACGGAGACCAGGCAGCACACGGCCATCACGCCGAGGTAGAGGCCCACGGAGTGGACGCCCCAGTTGTGGGACAGCCAGGTGGCGATGGTCGGCACGAAGGCGGCACCCACGATGGCGGCCAGGTTGTAGCCGATGCCGGAGCCGGAGTAGCGCACGTTGGCGTCGAACAGCTCAGGCAGGAAGGCACCAATCGGGCCGAAGGCGATGCCCATCAGCGCGAAGCCGATGCACAGGAAGGCCATGTTGGCGGCGAAGTTCTTCTGGCCCACGAGCTGGCCGTCCAGCAGGAACGGGAAGAGCAGGGCGAAGACCACCAGTGCGCAGGAAGAGAAAGTCAGCACGCGACGGCGGCCGATCTTATCGGCGTACAGGCAGGAGAGCACGATGAACAGGGCGAACACGCAGATGGAGATCATGAGCATGAGCAGGTACTCCTGGTTGGTGAAGCCCAGGTTGCCGCCGCCGTTCTCGGTGTCCTTGGTGCCCCAGGCGAGGGACCAAGTGGCGAGCGTATAGAACAGCGTGTAGGTCACGGCCACAAGGAAGGTGGCCTGCAGCACCTGACGCCAGGACTTGCGGAACACCTCGGTCAGCGGGGACTTGACGACCTTCTTCTGCGCCTGTGCCATACGGAAGACCGGGGTCTCCTCCATGTGCACGCGGACGACGAGTCCGACGATCACCAGCACTGCGGAGAGCAGGAACGGTACACGCCAGCCCCAGGAAAGCATCGCAGCCTGGTCGTTGAAGGATTCAAGGACGAAGTAGGTGCCGTTGGACAGGAAGAAGCCGATCGGGGCGCCCAGCTCCGGGAAGGAGCCGTAGAGCGCACGCTTGTCTTCAGGCGCGTTCTCGGTGGCCACCAGAGCGGCGCCGGACCATTCGCCGCCCAAACCGATGCCCTGGATGAAGCGCAGGAGGCACAGGACGGCGACGGCGAACACGCCGGCCTGCTCATAGGTGGGCAGGCAGCCGATGAGGAAGGTGCCCACACCCATGGTCATAAGGCTGACGACCAGCGTGGTCTTGCGGCCCATGCGGTCGCCGAAGTGGCCGAACACCAGCGAGCCCAGCGGACGGGCGATGAACGCGATGGCGAAGGTCAAGAGGCTCATCAGCAGGGCGACGGTCGGGTTGTCCTTCGCCGAGAAGAAGATGTGCGGGAAGTAGTTCGCCGCGGCTGTGCCGTAGGCGTAGAAGTCATAGAATTCGATGGCGGTGCCGACCATGGATGCGGCGATTACGGTCTTGACCGAATCGCGAACCATGGCAGCGGCCTTGCCAGCCGCCTCGCTTGCCGCACCGGCGGTCTGTTCCAGACCGGTCTCTTCGAGAGCTGCAGTCATTATTGCTCCTGTTGGTTCTCACCCTGCATCATCACAAACCTCGCGAGGGTGAAGGTGTTTCACGTTGCTGTATTGGGTTGTTGCTGTTATCGTCCGCTGGAGTTCCGTTTCGCGGGGATTGTCGTAAGCCTTGTGAGCGCAACAAAAAGGCCCCGCACATCGCAGGGCCATCACCGATTGTGTCGGTATCCTCAGCCCTGCCTTCGTTGACGGGGCTTCAAGCATCATGCCGAATTAGTCCGCCAGCGAAGACGGGATAATAATTCGTGCGGATACAAACGCAGAAGCATTGAATCCAGTCATCGCGTGGCCTCCTTTCGGTGTTACTCGGGTTCGTTCGACCCGAACTGAAACTAGAAGATAGGTTCGTCAGCCCCATCAATCCAGCAGGGGTTCACATAATGAACATCCCATTATGAACATCGGCTACCGGGTGGTTTCGCCGGGGATGAAGGTCACGGGGATGACCACGCCCGGTTCCGCAGATCGGTTCGCCGGCTCGGCAGCATCGTCTTGTTCGACACCAGCGGCGCCGGTGACATTGGCGGCGCCGGCAGCATCGGCGACCACCAAGGAATCCACCGAGGAATCCGCCGACTCCCCGCGCCGCTCCCGCTTGGATGTATCGAAAGCCTCGATCTGCTGGTCCATCTGTTCGGCGAGCGCCGCGGCGATGGCCGGGAAATCCTGACGGACGACGGTGAGTTTCTTGCCGGCGAGATCGGCGGCAAGCGTGCCGTCATAGGCGATGATCTGCAAATCGCCGGGTACTGCGATGCCTCTGCGACCGGCTTCCTGCAATGCCACGGATGCCACCACATCGGAGCCGATGATGGCGTCCACATCCGGATAGCGCTCGAAAAAAGCGGCTGCTGTGGCTTCATGGGCCACGACGTCGGTGACGGACCCGGCCTCCACATAATCGCAGGCGATGCCGGCCTCCGCCAGCATATGCTCCACGGTGAGGTGATAGCGGACCGTGGGGAACGTCATGCTCTGCGTGAACTGGGAGCGCGGGCCGCCGACGAGCACCGCGTGACGCACGCCGGAATCGATCAGCTGTCGCGCGATCATATGGCCGCCGGCCTCATGGTCGGAGTGGACGGCGGGTATGCCGGTGCCGAGAATGCGATCGAACGCTACGATCGGCCTGCGGATGGACGTCCAGTAATCCGGCTGGTGTTCGGTGTGTGCGGCCATGATGATGCCGTCCATCATGTGCCGTTGCAGCATGTTCACGTATTCGCTCTCGCCGGTGGCGACATCGGCGGTGGAGCAGAGCATCGTCTTCAATCCCCGCTTGGCGAGCTCGCGCTGCATATGCGCGGTGAGTGTGGCGAAGAACGGATGGAGGATGGTCGGCACGATGATGCCGATGGTATTGGTGCGATTGCGGTACAGGTTGCGCGCCAGCTCATTGGGAATGTAGTTGAGCTGATGCATGGCCGCCTCGACCCTGGCACGCATGTCATCCGACACGTATCCCGCGTTGTTGACCACCAGCGACACCGTACTGACGGACACCCCCGCCTGCTTGGCTACGTCGCGCATACCTACCATTGTTCGCCTCCATCGGTTCATTCATCGCCCTGCGCATCGCGTCAATCACCCTACGATACGCAAGCGGGGGCGTGCATCTGCTGCACACCCCCGCATTGTTCGCACTGAAACACCAGTGTACTCGAACCGGTTTTACGATTATGGATTATTCGGATTATTCCTTGTCCCCGGCTCCGCGCAGCGTCACGATGCCGGCCAACAGCACCATCACGATAGCCGAGGGGAACAGCAGGTAATAGCCGAAGGAATGCGAGAACGCATTGACCAGAATGGCGCCGATGATGGCCGCGAGCGCCAATCCCGCGGAATTGGCGAGCGCGTAGACGCCGAGGTCGCGCCCGGCAGTGCGCGGGTCGGGTAGCGAATCCATCACCATTTCGAGGCCGAGCGCATCGTACAGGCCGAACGCGAAGCCGGAGATCAGCGCGAACAGCAGCATGCCATTCTCGCGCGCGGCACCGGTGGACCATGCGCCAAGACCCCACGCCAACGCCAAGCCGACCGCATACGTCAGGCATGCGGCGGCCACCACCACGGGCGTGGCGATGCCACGCGACTCAATCGCCTCGGAAATCGGCGCCGCCGACCAGGAGGCGAGCGCGGCACCGATCAGCGTGGCTACCGCCATGCCGGCGATCAGGAAGCCTGCGGGAATGGTCAGCGGCGCGGACGTGAACAGCACCGGCTTGCCGTACACCCAGAAGCGCACCAGATACCACAGGAACACACTGGTCAGTCCCACGCCGGCCATCATGCAGGTGCGGGCCGTGAACGCCAAGGCGAAGGCGGGGGATCCAGCCGGCGGACGCAGCTGGTCAAGGACTTCACCGCTGCTGAATCGCCTGCGCGGCATCTCCTCGCTGGAGGGTTCGCGCGGCAGAATCAGCGCCGCGGCGATGCCGGAAATCGCAAACACCCAGGCAATCGCCTTGAACGGCGCGGACGAACCGAACATCACACCGAATGCGCCGACCAGCACGCCCAGCGTCTGCGCCAGCATCACCCCGATGCCATGCCACCGTTCGATGCGCGGACGGAACTTGTCCGGCACACGTTCGCTGATGGCGGCGGCCAGCGGCGCGGACAGCATCGCGTAGGCGAACTGCATCATCGCCCAGAAGAAGCACAGTACCACCATGCTGGTGTCCTGTCCCAGAATCAGCGTGATCAGCGCGCACAGCAATCCGCCGGCCACCATCCACGGCGTGCGGCGGCCAAGCGGGGTGCGCGTGCGATCGGACAGCGCGGAGACCAGCGGCGTGAACAGGGCGGCGGCCACCACACCGACAATCACCAGCACCGCCAACGGCATGGCCAGTTCGGTGGCCACAGGGAAGGGGCGTCCGGTGGCAGGGTTGATGACGACCTCCAGCATGGCGGTGTCATAGTGGAAAAGCCTGGCCACCGCATTGGGCATGGCGATGGTGTTGAGCGCCACCCATGGGGTGCCGACCAGCATCGAGGCCGCGAAAAAGCCCCAGTTGAGTCGGCTGACCTCGCGCGCGCCCGGCTTTTCGCCGTTGGCTGCGACTACGGGGTCG
>NZ_JFAN01000006.1:0-33505 GCF_006408855.1 Bifidobacterium sp. UTBIF-68
CGCATGTCGAGATACGCGGACGCCATGTCGGGCGCGGGGGCGTCCACGCTGGCCGCTGCGGCTGCGGCTGCGGCAGACGAGGCCACGGAAGCGGGGGCGGCTGTCACCAGGCGCACGGCCTGGGCTTCCGGCTGATCGGCGGACGCCTCGGGCGGAAGACGATTGCTCTTGATGGCCAGTCGCGCCACCGCCGCCTTGTCTTCGGGGCTGAGGGCCTTGTCCAAGTCCGGGCGATCGTCGATTCCCGGACGCGCATATGGGTTCAGCATGGCTTGTTCCTTCTTCTGCTCGTGTACTGGCTCGTGTCTTGGCTCGTGCTTCTGCTTTGCTCGTCCGCGGTATCGTACGATGCACGATTGCTCCTGTGGCACGGGCCTCCCATGCAAAAACCGCCCGCACGCACTGGCTTCAGTGCACTGCGGACGGTTTGCTTTCCATGAACATAGTGTACGCCGGGAGCGCTACTTGACTCCTTTGATCTGCATGATGAGGAATGCCGCGATCAGCACCACCCAACACCACCCTCCACAACACCCAACACCACCCAGCGCAAGAAATCCGGGACGAACGGGATTATTATCCAGATTTCTTGCGCCAACGAATGCGCCAACGAATGGAAGGACAGCAAATACAATCAACGAACTAATGGCGCAGCATACTAGAACCCCAATGGGAACCGATGCGACTAGCGGCTCACCACTGGCGGGTTGTTGAGGAGGTCGTGGGTCTCGTGGTCGCCGGCGGCGTCGGTCCACGCGAGACTTGCAACCGGGGTGGTGTTGTCAACGCCAAGTCCGCGGCCGGGCTCGAACGTGAGCTCCGCCCGGCTGCCGCCATCGGCCGCAGCCCAGCGGAAGGTGATGGACGTGTCGCCATCGGCCTCATAGCTGAACTCGCCGTCGAACGCGGGCAGTTCGTTGCGGAATCGAGCCAGCGCGTTCAGCGCGCGCACCACCGGACGCTCGAGGTTCTCGTCGATTTCGGCGACGGAGTAATAGTGGCGGTTGATGTCGCGGCCGTTATTCGTCTTGCGCAGCAGCTCCATATCGTTGCGGCCTGCGAGCGCACCGACGTAGTAGACCTGCGGCACGCCGGGCAGGAAGAACTGCACGGCGCGGGCGGCCAGATAATGCTGGTCGTTGCAGCCGAGCGCGGAATAATACGTGGAATTCACCTGGTAGAGGTCGAGGTTCGACGCGGCGGCACCGGTGGCGGCCTGCGACTCGCCGTGGGTGTTGGCGTGAATGGTCTTGACCATGTTGTCCACATCCTCGTCGGGCACAAGGCCCTTCAGGGAGCGGTCGAGCTGGTCGGAGCCGATGTCGATGACGCCGATGCCGTCGTGCGTGTCGAGCACGGTGACGGCGTTGTTCGGGCGGATCTCGGTCCAGTGGGCCACCGGCTCCACGTGTCCGGTGAACAGGGAGTGCAGGAGCAGCGGCGGCAGCGCGAAGTCGTAGACGCGGTCGACCTTGGAGGCGATCTCCACCTGCTTCTTGTAGTAGCTGTGCACCTCGATGAGGATCTCAAGTCCGCGCTTGACGCCCTCCTCGCGCAGGCGGGAGATGAGCTTGAAGGTCTTCGGGGTCATGAAGCAGCTGGTGCCGGCTTCCTTGGCGCCGTAGCCGACGGCGTCGAGACGGATATAGCTCACGTGGCTGGCGGCCATCTGGTCGAAGATGGACATCAGGTATTCCCAGCCCTTGTCGGAGTCGGTGTCGATATCCACCTGCTGCGGGGTGAAGCTGACCCACACCAGTCGTGTCTTGCCGGCGAACTTGTAGTGGGTGAACGGCAGGCCCGGACGCGGACGGTAGATGCCGGCGAGGTCCTCCTCGGTGGCGCCGTTCGGGAACACGGAGCTCATGGTGAGGAACATCGGGTAGTACTCGGATTCCTCGCCCTTGGCCAACACGTCCTGGAATTGCGCGGATTCCCAGCTCATGTGATTGACGATGGCGTCGACCATGATGTCGTGGGTCTTGGAGAGCTCGGCGACGTCGCCCCAGGAGCCGAGACGGGAATCGACTTTGGTGTGGTCGATCGGGTCGAAACCAGCGTCCGCGCCATCGTACGGGGTGAAGAACGGCAGGATGTGGACGCCATTGTAGACGCCGGCGAAGCGGGTGCGCAGAACGTCGGTCATGCCGGCGATGGTGCCGCCGCCGAGGCGATCCGCGTACGTGATCAGCTGGACTTTGTTTTTCATGGGCAACTCCTGTGTTGTGCAGTGACACTCTGTATCGAACCGGTTCGATACTATCGACGGATGCAACCCGCAGTCCAATCGAATGGCGTGTCGAACGGGTTTGAGATTGGCGTTCAATTCGACGACCGAGACAAGCCTCGCGATGGACATAAGAAACCACGCCCGAATAGGAAGACGGAGGTCGTGGAGGAAACATCCGACGGCTCCGACGCCGGACGTTCGTGTTACTGGGGTCACCGATCACCAATGTCGAAACTCAGCCGTCGATGGCGGTCGATTGCCACCGGCACCGGCGGGGCGACCGATGTCGCAACCATCAGCGCCAATGCGCGGCGACAAGCGGCGCCGATATGCCACGTCGTAAGTACGTTGATTAATTCACTATCCCCTCAGCCCCCACCCCCGCAAAGCAGGACTGAGGGGTAGTCTCGTGCAGCACACGAAATCACGAACGTAGGCCACTTGCGGGCGAACCGACTGAGCAACGTCATACGACCGTCTCCCGCGTGACATCCGAATGGCAACGAAACAATGGAACATGCCGCGCCCAGGGTAGAGGCCGTACGGTAACCTAGTCCCCGGCGGAAACGTACACACTTCTTGTGCGCAACCCATTGCGCAACGTGCTAGCGGGGAGGCAGGCATGCCCGGAATTGTTCTTATTGGCGCCCAGTGGGGCGATGAGGGTAAAGGCAAGGCGACCGATCTGATCGGCACCAAAGTGGACTTTGTGGCCCGCTTCAACGGCGGCAACAACGCCGGCCATAGCGTCGTGGTCGGCAACGAATCATACGCACTGCACCTGCTGCCTTCCGGCATCATCAACCCGAATCTGACCCCGGTGATCGGCAATGGCGTGGTGGTCGATCCCGAGGTGCTGTTCCAGGAGATCGACGGCCTTGAGGCCCGCGGCATCGACTGCTCGCATCTGAAGGTAAGCGAGGCCGCGCACATCATCGCCCCTTACCACCGCACGCTCGACAAGGTCACCGAGCGCTTCCTCGGCAAGCATAAGATCGGCACCACCGGCCGTGGCATCGGCCCGGCCTACGCGGACAAGATCAACCGCGTCGGCATCCGCGTGCACGACCTGTTCAACGCGCAGCACCTGCACGACAAGGTCGAGGCCAGCCTGCACCAGAAGAACCAGATGCTGGTCAAGCTGTACAACCGTCGCCCGATTGACGTGGACCAGACCACCGACGAGCTCCTGAAGCTCGGAGAACGCCTCAAGCCGTACGTGGCCAACACCGGCTTGATCCTGAACAAGGCGCTGGACGAGGGCAAGACCGTGCTGTTCGAGGGCGCGCAGGCCACCATGCTCGACGTGGACCACGGCACCTATCCGTTCGTCACCTCCTCCAACCCGACCGCCGGCGGCGCCTGCACCGGCACCGGCGTCGGCCCCACCAAGATCACCCGCGTGGTCGGCGTCTCCAAGGCGTACGTGACGCGCGTGGGCGAGGGCCCGTTCCCCACCGAACTGTTCGACGAGTCCGGCGAATGGCTGCGCCAGCAGGGCCACGAGTTCGGCGTGACCACCGGCCGTCCGCGTCGCTGCGGCTGGTTCGACGCCGTGGTGAACCGTTACGCCTCCCAGGTCAACGGCCTGACCGACATCGTGCTCACCAAGCTTGACGTGCTCACCGGCCTCAAGGAGATTCCGATCTGTGTGGCCTACGACGTGGACGGCGAGCGCTACGACGACATGCCCACCGATCAGGCCGCATTCGCCGCCGCCAAGCCTATATACGAGACCATGCCCGGCTGGGATGAGGACATCTCCTCCTGCCACACGTTCGACGAGCTGCCGGCCACCTGCCAGGCCTATGTGAAGCGTCTGGAGGAGATCAGCAACTGCCGTATCTCCGCGATCGGCACCGGTCCGCAGCGCGATCACATCATTTCCATCCACTCGCTGATCGACTGATTTCCACTCATGGCCGAATCGACCCGAGAGGACGGTGCATCGGAACCGCAGCCCAATACGATGGAGATTTCGGCGGCTCAGGTGCGCGCGCAATCCGCGCCGGTGCCGCAGGGCGCCGCCGCGGCCGCCAATCCGCCGCAGATTCCGCTCGCGCCGATGAAGAAGATCCAGGCCCGCTTCAATCCGCTGGCGGACGTCATGGTCTACTGCGTCGTATTCCTGGGCGGTATGCTCGGCACTGCCATGCGTTACGGATTGAGCTTGGCACTGCCACCGACCGCCCAGTCGCAAGGTTTCTGGCAATCCTTCCATATCCCGACGTTCACGGCGAACATGGCCGCCTGCTTCATCTTCGCCGGCCTGTCCGCGTATCTCTCGCAAGCCATCTGGATGCGCAAGCGTACGCGTCAACTCGCTTCGCGCGGGTTCGGCATGGGCATGTGCGGCGGGTTCTCGACATTGTCCGCGCTGGCCATCGAGGAGCTGTTGTCGCTGCAGGACGGCCACATTCTCGGCGCGGTGTTCTATCTGCTGGCCAGCTTCGCCGGCGGCCTGATCGTCGCCGCATGCGGCACCAAACTGGGTCTCATGCTGACCGCCAGCAGAACAGGGCGTATTGCCGCCGAGGCCTTGCAACGCCAGCAGTCGCAAGGCGGTTCGGGGCGTCACGTCACAGTCGGCGAGACGGTGATCGTGGCTGATGCCGGGAGCACCGGGATGCCTGCCGGCGGATTCAACGCTGGTGCGTCCGGAGAATTCAGTGCGGAATCGCACATGGATACGGTCATTGGCGGCGCTGGTGCATCCAGTGCTGTTGGCGCAACTGGCGACGCTGGTACCGCTGCCAGCGTCACTGCCGGTACTGGTACCAGCGGAGTTGCGAATACCGCTGGCACTGCGTTCCCTGCGCAGTCGGCGGTGGATGCGCCCGCCATGCTTGGCGCATCCGTGTCTTCGCCCCTGGCTTCTGCGGTGGAGACAGAACCAAGGGCAGCTTCCGTCTCCACCGCCGCTGACGCCACGGGTCTTGCCGCATCGCCCTATGTGCCATCGACGGCGGCCACCTCGTCCGTTCCAGCTTCATCAGCTTCTTACGCCATGAGGCCGTCCTTCGAGCCGGCACCCATCACCGACGAAATCCCCCTTACCGGAGACCCGACCACAGGGGAGGCCCACTGATGACGTTCATACTGGTGTGTCTGTGCGGCGGCTTGGGCGCCACCGCACGATTCGTGGTGAACACGTCCATTCAGCAGAAATGGAAGCGACTGTTCCCGCTGTCCACGTTCGTCATCAATGTGGTCGCCACGTTTTGCGCAGGACTGGCGGCCGCCGCATACGTCCATCAAGTGGTGCCGGAATCGACGTATTTGCTGTTCGTCACCGGATTCCTGGGCGGTTTCTCCACGTTCTCCACGGCAATCAACGAGATGGTCACACTGATTCGCGGACGGCACTTCGGTACGGCGCTGATCTATGTGCTGGCCACCATCGTGGTGCCGGTGCTCTGCGTCACCGCCGGCTGGCTCGTCGGCAGCCTCTCTCACTGACCGATCTCTGAGAATCGGCCCCAGCACTAGTGGTCGATTCTCAGAGACAATCTCCTCGAGCCCAATTACTTCAGAGGCAATCCCACGTGTAGAGCACATGGGAGAAATCGAGCTGTTCGAGGTCATTGCGGCGGATGAGGAAGTTCGCGCATCCTGAGTCGCCCCACATCAGCACGTCGTCGTAGCTGTCGACCTTCAGCAGCACCAGTTCGTCGTCGTAATCCGCACGCACATCGGACTGGGTGAAGACCGGATAGCCGCCCACCTGGATCCATGATGCGGCGGACTCAGCGGACATGCGGTCGATGACCGCCTGCTCCACATCGCCCAGAACGCCCTCGGACTCGGCGACCATCTCGGGATCGAACTGGTTGATGACGCGTTCATACGCCGGATCGAACTCATCACATTCGTTGTTCACAGCCTCTTCGATATGCTCGGCAAGCAAGGCGCAGCCGTGGAAACCCTTCTCGAACGGCGTGAATATGTTTCGATCCGGATCTCTGACGATATGTGGAAGCGTCACCACCTCATCAGAGGCGAGAACCTCCGGAACCGTTGGAATATAACGCACACAACGATTACCGTTTTCTGCCTCGCTGTCGTAATTTGCGGACAGATCGCATCCGTACAAGCTATCCGTGCCTATGAGGAACTGCAGCAACCCCTGCGTGGGATACCCCGGGAGATCCAGATCCGAGCAACGAATCTGCGCAAGCGGATACAACGGGGAGCTGTCCTCCGCCGTGACCGGGACGCCACCCGGCGACCAATACGAATCCCCTCCGAGGAAGCTTCCCAGAAGGTCCGGCTTCACGGATTCTTCCGGCACGAATGCGACGGCAGGCTTGCGCGTATCGAACGTTATACGCCGCACAATCTCCTCCACCAACGCCTGAGCGGTGTTGTCGTTGTCATCTTCTGTTGCCATGCGGCCCTCCATCATCTTCTTTGATACTGTCGTTAGCCAATACGTCAACAATACAGTGGTTTGTCTCGCTAATAACTGAGGATTTTGGCTTCGCGTCTCTCCCCCCAGTCAGCTTCGCTGACAGCCCGTCCCGCAATTTCAGACGCGCTGCGCGCGGCAGTTTGCTGGCTCGCCTGTCGGCTCGCACGTTGCCTACAAACAGCTCCGCTGTTTGCTTCACGGCAACGTCCCACCAGAGGGGGCCAGCACCACTCAGACAATTACGAGACGGACCACTAGTTTGACCAGTCACCATTGTGCGGGAATCGGCCGTATGTTCGCGCCCCAACGAGAGTGCCGCGAACATACGGTCTCTCTGCGGCGCGGAATCGGCTACATGTTCGCGGCAGTAGCGTTCACGCGCGAACATACGGTCCCTAAGCGCCACAGAATCGGCTGCAAGTTCGCGGCGATGACGTTAATGCGCGAACATACGGTCTCTCAGCGCCGCCGAACCCGCACTCGTGCCTCAGCGGCAGCCTACTTCAGCGCCTTGCCGGCGGAACCGAGCTGCTGGCAGGCCTCGATGACGCGCTGCGTCATGCCTGCCTCGGCCTTGCGTCCCCATGAACGCGGGTCGTAGAACTTCTTCTCACCCACCTCGCCGTCAATCTTCAGGACCTTGTCGTAGTTCTCGAACACGTGGTCGGCGATCGGGCGGGTGAACGCGTACTGGGTGTCGGTGTCGATGTTCATCTTGACCACGCCATAGCTCACCGCTTCGGCGATCTCCTCCGGGCGCGAGCCGGACCCGCCGTGGAACACCAGCTCGAACGGCTTGCCATTGGGGAAGCTCACGCTACCGGCGGCGCTCGGCAGTTCGCCGGAGACCACGGCCTGAGCCACGCGCGACTGAATCTCGCCGAGCAGCGCCGGGCGCAGCTTCACCACGCCAGGCTTGTAGGAGCCGTGCACATTGCCGAACGTGAACGCGGCCATGTAGCGCCCGCGTTCCCCCAGTCCGAGGCGACGGGCGACTTCCAGACCGTCCTCCGGGGTGGAATACAGCTTCTCGTTGATCTCGGCGGAGTGGCCGTCCTCCTCACCGCCGACTGCGCCAATCTCGATCTCCAGCACGGTGTGCGCCTTCTGGGACTTGTCGAGGAGCTCCTCGGCGATGTCCAGGTTCTCTTTGAGCGGCACGGTGGAGCCATCCCACATGTGCGACTGGAACGTCGGCTCCTTGCCGCGCGCGACTTCGTCCGCCTCGTAGGCGAGCAGCGGGCGTACCCATTCGTCAAGGTACTGCTTAGCGCAGTGGTCGGTGTGCAGGGCGATGGTAATGTTCGGGTACTTCGCCGCCACCACGTGCGCGAACGCGGCCAGCGCGAGCGAGCCGGTGACGCGGTCGTTCACCGCCTGACCGGACACGTATGCGGAGCCGCCCACAGAAATCTGGATGATGCCGTCCGATTCGGCATCAGCGAAGCCCTTGAGCGCTGCGTTCAGCGTCTGGGAGCTGGTCACATTGATGGCAGGGTAGGCGTACCCGCCGCGGCGGGCGGCGTCAAGCATTTCAGCATAGCGTTCCGGTGTTGCAATTGTCATAATTTCATTATGTCTCGCGCCCTGCCCGCCCCTATGGCTCACCGGTTACGCATGGCTGTGCGTTTGGTCACATCTTGGTAAATCTTTGGTTCTGATGGTTTCTTCGGCCCCGATTCAACGGATTGACTACCGAAATTGCACGCCTCGAACATGACTACCCCTCAGTCAGCTCCCCTGACAGCTCCCCTGACAAGGTGATTCAAAGACATGATAGGTTACTTGATGAGGAACACCATGATGATGATCATCGCGAAGCCGGCCAGATCGGTGGGCGTGAACACCGCGCCCGCGAACAGTACGCCGGTGATGGTGGCGGTGACCGGCTCGCTGGTGCCGAGCATGGTGGCCCGCATCGCGCCGCATCGCTGCGTGCCGGCGAGGAACAGCCAGAACGCGGCGAATGTGCCGCCGATAATCGTGAACGCCATCAGCGCCCATCCCAGCGCATCAAACACAGGCGCGGTGGCCCAAGGGCGCACGAACGGCAGCAGCACGATGCCGGAGATCACGAACATGATGCCGTTGATGGTGAAGTTGCCCCACCGGTTCATCAGGGCCAGAGGCGCGATCGCCATCAGCGAGGTGCTCATCGCGTCCGCCAGTCCCCACATGAGGCCCGGCAGCGGCAGACTGAGCTGGGTCAGGTCGCCTCCAGTGGCGATCAGCACGGTCCCGGCAAAGGCGAGCGCCACGCCCACACTCTCCTTGATGCGCGGCAGACGTTGGCTGCGCACGCAGACAATCGCCAATACGAACAGCAGATTCAGTGTCTGCAACACTGTGGCGGTGCCGGAATTGGTCCAGTCGATGGCTTTCAGATAGGAGACCTGCACCAGCAGCACGCAGATCAGCGAACAGGCGAGCAGGCGCGGATATGATGCACGGTCGCGCATCGCGCCGGCCAGTAGCCTCGGCGTGAACACTGCAGAGCATACGAGGAAAATCACACCGGCCACAAGCTCGCGCACGCACGCGATCCACAATGGATCCGCATGATACGCACCCATCAGAATCTTGGAGACCGTGGCGTTCGCACCCCACAGCAGACCGCCCACAAGCACCAGTGCGCCACCGATCAAGATGTCCCGCGGGGTGCGTTCGAATGTGGGAGCGCGTTTAGGCGTGGACGCGGACTGAGGCGCTGCTTCATCGTTCGAGGATTCCTGTGAGATATGCATCGAGCCTCACAATACGCGCAACCGCACCATACACGCGGACAGTTGATGAACCTGTTCACAGCCCTCGGATAGGGCGCGTGCAGCTGACGAAAAAAGCCGCTCTCTCCTACTGCCGTAAAGGAAAGCGGCTTGATTCAAATGATGGTGAGTAGAGCGGACGACGGGAGTCGAACCCGCCTCTAAAGCTTGGGAAGCTTTCATTCTACCGATGAACTACGTCCGCGTGTGCGTTTCGCCGGGCCGAACACCACCAGCCGCGATAACGCACGAGTAGCTATCGTACCACGAAAATCAGGAAGAGACAGCACGCGCCATGCGAAACCTCTCAGACTCTTACGGCGAAGCGGATGCCGAGGTGGAATACTCCCTTCAGTCAGCTTCGCTGGCAGCACCTTCGCAGAGAAAGGAACCAGAATAGCTTGGATATCGCAATCTTGAGTGGCGGGCCCTTCACGCGAGGGTAAGCGCGTATCGTGCACCGCCATGCATTACCGCAGCGCGCGCGTGGAATACGGTGCTCCGAGCGGAGCGCCGCCGTTCATCTCCTGGGCCATCTGCATCAGGCGGGCGATGCGCTGATCGGTCGGCGGATGGGTGGAGAACAGTCGCGAAAAACCGACCGAGGAGAACGGGTTGGCGATCATCATCGCGGACACGGACTGGGTTCCTGCGGTTTTCTGCATCGGCGTGGTCTGCGCACCGTACGCGATCTTGTTGAGTGCGGACGCCAACGCTTCGGGATCGCCGGTCAGCAGGCTGCCGTCCTCATCGGCATCGTATTCGCGCGTGCGGGAGATGGCCATCTGAATCAGCGAGGCTGCGATCGGCGCAAGAATCATGCTCAGCAATGCACCGATCAACCCGAGCCCACCTGAGCCGCCCTCGCGATCGTCGCGCGAGCCGCCGCCGAAATACAGCAGCGAATACCCGAGGTAGGTGATCACCGTCGCCATGGCGGAGGCGATGGCGGACGTGAGGATGTCGCGATTGTACACGTGCATCAGCTCATGGCCGAGCACGCCGCGCAATTCGCGGGCGTTGAGGATCTGCAGGATGCCCTGGGTGCAGCAAACGGCCGCGTGACGCTCGTTGCGACCGGTGGCGAACGCGTTCGGGCTCATGGTGGGCGCGATGTAGATGCGCGGCATCGGCTTGCCTGCCTTGGCGCTCAGTTCGCGCACGATCTGGTAGATTTCGGGGGCTTCCTGCTCGCTGACCTCGCGCGCGCCCATCGAGGCGATGGCGAGCTTGTCGGAGAACCAGTAGGAGACGAATGTGGTGGCCAGACCGATCATGATATAGATGCCGAGCGTGCCACGGCTGCCGCCCGTGGCCCACCAAATCAGCATGATGATGGCCCACATCAGGGCGAACAGCAGCGTCGTCTTCAGGCCGTTGAAATGGCCATGCACCCGTACCTTGGCATTCATAACGCCCAGCCTAAAGACGGTAGCTGGATGATTGCTGGATATGCCCCGAGAGGAGTGCACAGCGGAATGCGCAAGTGTGGAGCGGCAATCGATTCGGACGATTCCCGGCCGGGCAGATACGATGGCCAGCCAGATACGATGGCTGGACGGGCAGCCGCTGATGCCGCGCAGTCGACCAGCCGCGCAGCCGACCATCCATAACCAGTCACGAACAGTCAGCCGTACGGCGAATCAGGCGTGCATCGAGGCGGAGTGAATCTGATCCAGAGTAACAATCAAATCAGTGAGCAGATCGTATTCGCCATAGGCGTCGGTCATCACCGCGAGCACATAATCGCCGGAACCCGAGTGCACGATACCGGCGTCATTCTGGGCCACATAACCTCCCTCATCGATCCAACCAGCCTTGGTGTTCACGGCATACTGATCGCCCAGCGCCATGTGGATCGCGGAATTCAGCGTATCCGAATATTCGGAAGCCAGCCACTGCCGCGCATCGGCGGTGCCGTCGTCGCTGGCGTTCGTGGAGAATAGGTATGTCTGCCCCTTGAGCCACAGGCGCGCGAGGTCGTTGGAGGAGATGTCGTAGTACTTGGTGTCGGTCACGTCGGCGGTGACGCCGAGGCCACTGGCCCACGTGCCGAGCGGAGTGCCGCCATAGGAATCGTGCAGCGCGGCGTAAGCGTCATTGTCGGAGACGGTGATGGTCTGCTCGATGAGATTGCGATCGTCCGCCGCGACCGTGTCGGACGACTGGTATACCGCGTTGATGTCGATGGTACCGGTGGCGGCCAAGGAGAGCACGTAGGGGCCTTTGACGGCGGACGCGGAATAGCGCGCGGTACCACCGTAGGAGCTGAGCGCCGCGCCGGTCGAAACGTCGACCAGCGTGAACGACGCCTGGTAGCCGTAGCTGGCGATGGCGTTCAGCTGCTGCTCGAGCTGGGACTGCTGGTCGGCGCTAAGCTGGAAACCGACCGCCGAAACCTGAGCGCTACCATCCAGACTGCCGACGTTCTGCACCGCCTTCTGCAGTGGGGTCAGCGGTACGGCATCGGACTTTTTCGCTTCGGAGGCACCCTCAGCGCCAGCGCGCGCGGCGGCGATCTCGGACGATACGGCATCCGGTATCGAGGCATCGCCGCCATTCAGCCACCATGGGCTGTGCGCCGTGGTGATCAGGTCGGCGACCATGCATGCCGCGCATACCCCCGCCACCGTGATGCGGCGACGGCGATAGATGCGTTGGCGATGGAGCATGGTGGAGCGTGCATGATATTTGCCAGTCACGAGATTCCTTCATTCCTTACACAGCTGAGTTGCGCAGCCGAGAGCGCGCAGCCGAATGTACACAGTCGAATCGACGAGCCGAACTGAGCCAAGCCGACGAGCCGAGTCAGCCCAAGCAGTCCGAAGTAAGCCTCCGAAGTAGACCCAGCGAATCCGAACAGGTCCGAACGAAACCTAATCCGAACGAAACCTAATCCGTACGAAACCTGGCAGATTCCAGCAAATCCGGTCAAGACCGAATCCGGACAGGTTGAGACGGGTTCGAGCGAATCCCAGCGACCGAGATTGTGAGTGCCACATGCTCGCGATGTTCCTCGCGAGCATGTGCCGATCACATCACAGGCTCAGTGGCACACACCCGGCCGTCTACAGCGCATTGTAGCGCGGCAAAGCTGAGGGTCGCTCGGCTTTTCGCTCCGCGTATGGTACAGAAACTCTTGGAAGACGCTGAAGAGGATGCCCAAAGAGAACGTCATGAAAGTGCCGCGAAGATGTCACGCGGGCGCGGAGACACCACGGAGGCAGGAAACGGGGCGAAACATAACTCTTGCACGGCATGGGTTTATGTTTCGTCCCATTTCGCACCACCCAAATGGGGCGAAACATAACCCGATGGCATCGATAACTTATGTTTCGACCCATTTCGCGGTTGTACGGGCGGCCGTAAGGGAAAGATGCCGCCCGAGAGGGGCGATTGCAGTTGTATGGGCGGTTGCGAGGACGATTCCGAGGGAAGGATGC
The DNA here is from genome assembly GCF_006408855.1 of Bifidobacterium sp. UTBIF-68. Taxonomy (NCBI): domain Bacteria; kingdom Bacillati; phylum Actinomycetota; class Actinomycetes; order Bifidobacteriales; family Bifidobacteriaceae; genus Bifidobacterium; species Bifidobacterium sp. UTBIF-68. The sequence goes on from NZ_JFAN01000006.1 coordinate 12,847, forward strand.
AGTTCTATGCCGCCCAACCGACGCTACCCAGCCCAGACGCTACTCGGCGAGGGCAAGCTCGCGCATCTGGTCGGGCTCGATGACCTTCTTATGTTCGCGGCCTTCCTTCGCACCCTCGGCGCGCTCGAACGCATCGACCTTCTTCCAGCCGGCGAAGTCGATCGGCCTGATGCCGCGCTCGGCCAGCAGTCGGTCGATGGATTCGGGGTCGCGGTCGGCGGCCACGCGACCACCCTCGGCGGCCTTGGCCAGATCCTCGAGCATGTTGGTCACGATGGCGAGCGCGTCGGACTTGGTGGAGCCGATCAGGCCCACCGGGCCGCGCTTGGCCCAACCAGTGGCGTACAGGCGTTCGCGCACTTCGCCGCCCTCAGCCTCGGTGGTGATGCGGCCGTCGCCATTGGCGTTGGCCAGATGGGCGCCGTGCTCGTCGTAGGCGATGCCCGGAGCCTCGGCCGGCTTGTAGCCGATGGCGTGGTACACGGCCTCGACCGGGTAGTCGGTGAACTCGCCGGTGCGGTGCATTTTGCCGTCGGCGCCGGTTTCAGTGCGCTCGACGCGGATGGCCTTGACCTTGCCGTCCTCGCCCAGAATCTCGGTGGGCGCGGAGTTGAAGTGGATGTAGTACTTGCGGTCGGCAGGATTGCCTTCGAAGTCCACGTCGCCGTCGTCTTCCATATCCTCGGCCATCTCGCGCACGGCGAACAGCTCCTCGACCATTTGGCGGGTGAGCTTGTCCTTGCCGGCCACCTCGATGGTCTCGTCGTCCAGGTCGAAGTCGTCCTCGTTGATGATGAGCTGCACGCCCGGCAGCTTCTCCATCTCGCGCAGCTCCTGCACGCTGAACTTGGCCTGGGCTACGCCACGGCGGATGAACAAGTGCAGCACCTTGGCCTTGTTCTTGCCGATGCCCTCGTACACATTGTCCGGAATGTCGGTCTTGGCCTTGAGATCGTCGGCGTTGCGCATGAGCTCGCGGGCCACGTCCATGGCCACGTTGCCGCCGCCGATCACGGCGACGTTCTCGGCGGTCAGCGGCCATTCACGGGCACCGGTGGGGTAACCGTCATACCATTCGACGAACTTGGCCGCGCCGTAGACGCCCTCGAGATCGGCACCGGGCAGGTTCAGCGGCTTATCCTTGACCGCGCCGGTGGCGAACAGCACGGCGTCGTAGCGGGCGAGCAAGTCGTCAAGGGTGACGTCCTTGCCGAATTCCACGTCGCAGTAGAGGTGGATGTCCGGGTTGTCGAGCGTCTTCTCGAGTGCGGAGGCGATGAACTTGATGGACGGGTGGTCGGGGGCCACGCCGTAGCGCACCAGGCCGAACGGCACCGGCAGCTTTTCGAACAGGTCGATGCGCGCCTTGGTGCCCAGGCCCAGTTCCTCGCCGAGCTTATTGAGCTGGCGCAGGAAGATGTCGGACGAGTAGACGCCGGCAGGGCCAGCGCCGATCACGGCGATGCGGAGTTCGTTGTCTGCGGCGTTAGCAGCGTTGTTTGCAGAAGTATTCACAGATTCAGTCACGCGTTACAGGTTATCGCAAAGCCTTCCGTTGCAACAGGGGGCGAGTAGTGGGAATTCTGTGTGTTTGGCCATAGTCGGCGCGCGTCTCAACAAGATGAACTGCAGGATTATGGGCGTCGCTAATGTCAGATTATGGTTTTCCCTAATGTAGGATTATCGCCTTCTCCAATGTAGAATTGCGGTTTTTCTCCCTGGCTGCACCGTGAATCCTTGCACCGGGTGTCGGTCAGTGCAAGGATTCACGGACGACGCCATAGCACCGCCCGCGTCACTCCCGGTCGAGGACGGCGGTGAGGGCCCAGAGGATGCTCACCACGTCGATGGCCTCCTGCAGGAACGCGCCGACGACGACCGGAATCAAGTTGAACGCAGCTGCCACCATGCCGATGACGGCGAGCGCGAGGCCCGCAACCACAGCCTGCAACATGATGCGCTTGGTACGCCGTGCGATGGCGATGGCGCGCGGCACGGCGGCGATGTCATCGTTCATGATCACCACCTGGGCGCTTTCCGAAGCGGCGGTGGACGTGCCATCGGTCATGGCCACGCCGAGGTCCGCCACGGCGAGCACAGGCGCGTCGTTGACGCCGTCGCCCACCATCATGGTGATTGGTTTCACGCCGTCGTTCTCTGCGGTCGCGGCCTTGACCGCGGCCACCTTGTCTTCCGGGAACAGCTCGGCGTGAACCTCGTCGATGCCGACCTCGCGCGCGATGATCTCGGCCGAGGCACGCTTGTCACCAGTGAGCATCGCAAGCTTGGCGACGCCCAGCTCGTGCAATCGGGCGAGCGCCTCGCGAGCGTTGGTACGAGGCACGTCACGCAGCACGATGCGTGCGATCAGCTGCCCATCCACCGACACATAGGAGGCCATCTCATCCGGCTGCAACCGGCCGAAACGCGTGCGCAGCGATTCGCCGCCTTCCTTGCCGCCCTCTTGCAGAGGGAGCTGGTTGGTGAAGGTGTCAGCGCGCAGCAGCGCCTTCTCGGTGCCCCCTTGCAGGGGGAGCTGGCCGCGAAGCGGACTGAGGGGGTTGGCCGTCAGGACCCCATCATCCCGCGCTGCCGCAAACGACAACCGCCCGACGCGCACCGCGTGCCCGTTCACCTCGCCGGACACTCCCTTGCCGGAATCCTCCTTGATGCTCTTCACCACCGGATAGTCGCGTCCATGCCCCGACCAGCTGGCTTCCGGCTCCGGGCAGAGTCGCTGGCCTTCCTCATAGCGCTCACGCAACCGCCTCATCGCCTCGGCTCCGGCCTTGGCGATGCCCTTGGACAGGATATGCACGGAATAGCTCTCAACCACACCCGCGAACATCAGCACATGGTCTTCGTCCAAGTGCAGGCGCTCGGCTGGCACGGCGTCACCGGCCGGCGGCATGGAAGCGGTCGAAGCGCCGCTGACCGAATCAGAAGACACCGAATCAGAAGAAACCGCACTAAGAGAAGCCGGACTGGAATCAGAAATCCCATCGTACGGCCGCGCGACCGCCGCTTCGGGCAGCATCTCCACGCGCACCACCTGCGGCTGTTTGACGGTGAGCGTGCCGGTCTTATCGAAGAACACCTGTGTCACTTTGCCGAGGTTTTCCAGCACATCCTGCGTCTTGATGAGCACTCCGGCGGCGGCGAGGCGACCGGTGCCGGCGATATACGCCACCGGCGCGGCAATCAGCAGCGGGCAGGGCGTGGCGAGTACCAGCACCTGTGCGAATCGGGTCGATACGCCGGACACGGCCCAGGCGACGCCGGCGATCAGCAAGGCGAGCACGGTGAACGGCACCGCCAGCCGATCGGCGGTCTTCACTACTGCCGGACGTGATTCCTGCGCGGATTCCACGAGCTGCAGAATGCGCTGATACTGTGAGTCAGCGGCCGGTTGCGTGGCGCGCATGGTCAGCGCCGTCGAACCGTTGACCGCGCCGGACATCACGCGCGCGCCGGCGAACAGCGTGCGCGGCATCGGCTCGCCGTTGATGGCGCTCAAATCCAGCGTCGCCTCGCCGGAGAGCAGCTCACCGTCCACCGGCACGGTTTCGCCGGGCAATACCATGAGCACATCGCCCGGCTGCACTTGGCCGACCGGCACAGTTTCATAATGCTGCGCGGCTGCCGCTGCCGGAGCCAAGCCCACACGCCGAAAGCCACCGGATGCGTCGCCCTTATCGGCAGCAAACCTACGGCCCACGCCGGGCAGGTTGACGACGTGCGCAGTTTGCGGGGCAGCGTTCATCAGCGCGGTCAGGTTGCGTTCGGCCTTGCTTTGGGCGTATTCCTCGATGGCCTCGCCCGAGGTAATCATCAGAGTCACCGCCCAGCTCGCCCAGTATTCGTGGACGGCGACAGTGGAGAGCATGGCCATCACCGCGAGCAAATCGACGCCTACCTGACCGTGGCGGATGTCGTCGATCATGCCGCGGACGGTGTCGGCCACGATGACGAGCACCAGCACGATGACGATCCACTGCCCTACGCCGGGGTCTCCAAGCACCGGAATGCGGAGACCTCCGTCCGTGATACCGGCTGTAGTCGTGGCCGCCGACGACACATTGGAATCGATGCTCGCCGCCCCATTGGCAGCACGCCCGGCAACCCCTGCGGCAACCGCGCTGTTCCACGGACGCCAATCGCCGAGCAACGCCAATGGGATGGCCGCGAACACCACAATGGGCAGCATCGGCACCAAGCGGCAGATGCGCACGGCGGCAGTGAGTAATCGTTTGAAGAAACTGATGAGATGCTTCATCTCAGGCTCCTTACGCTGGTATACGGAACCAATCGCGGCGGCATTGCGGGTATACGTGCGTGGCCAGCCGTAATCGGCACTGTGGTCACGCCTTGTTAACCCACCGGCGTCTGTGCCGGACTCATTGTGAGCCCCGCGCGACTTTCCGATACACGGCGTAAAAAATCGGTATTCAGTTATCGCAAATTCTTGCGCCTACCATGTTGCCTGATGCACGGGACTTTCGGCGGATTCTTCGCCGCGCGAAGGGGAAAGCCTGTCAAAACGCGGGAGAAGGCAAGCCTTTCATGAAACATGGCATTGAATCGAACGAAACCAGTGTCTCGAGTCGGTGATCCGTTAACGAATCGACTACCCCTCAGACCCGCCGGGCCAGCTCGTCCTGTAATCAGGGACGCGCTTCGCGCGCGGTTTGCCGGCTCGCCTGTCGGCTCGCACAGCACCTACAAACAGCTCCGCTGTTTGCTTTACGGTGCTGTCCTAACAAGGGGAGCCAGAATAATTAACGCATTTCTGACGCAAGGCACTAGGTCAAGCGAGCGCAGCAACCACAACACACGACATATAACAACAGGACCGTGGGGAATCATCCCCCACGGTCCTTTGATTGTCCGACATGATGCTCGGCGGCGGCCGTCCAGCGTCATGTGACGTGTGTTTGTTCAGTTATGCTGCCCCGGCATGGTCTGCCGGGAACCGGGCTTTACCAGAGGCCGAACGGATCGGTGAAACCACCGTCGTCGCCGGTGCCACCGTCATTGTTGCCGTTCGAATCGCCGTTGGAACCGTTGCCGTTCTGGTCGTTCTGACCATTCTGACCGTTCTGGTCGTTCTGACCATTCTGGTTCTGGTTGTTGTTGTTCGAGTTGGAGCTGGACGAGCCGTTCACCGACGACTCCTCCTTGTCGAGCGTCACGTCGACGTCCATGGTCTTGCCATCGCGCACGATGGTGAGTGTCACCTTGTCGCCCAGCGCGGCGGCGCGAACGAAGCCCAGCAACGAGTAGTTGTTGTTCACCGCATTGCCGTTGAAGGCCACGATGGTGTCGCCCTCCTTGATGCCGGCATTGTCGGCCGGTCCGCCGGACACCACTGCGGAACCGCCGGCGGAAGGCTTGGTGACCGTCGCACCGCCGCGGGTCACGCCGTCCGCCTCGACGGTGTCGGACTTGATGACCACGCCCAGCGCCACATGCTTGGCGGAGCCGTCCTTGATAATCTCGTCAGCCACGCGCTTGACCAGGTTGGACGGAATCGCGAAGCCGATGCCGATGGAGCCTGCGGACTCGGAGGAGGTGGCGGTCGATGCGATCGAGGAGTTGATGCCAATCACCTGACCGGCCGCGTTGAAGGTCGGGCCACCGGAGTTGCCCGGGTTGATGGCGGCGTCGATCTGCACGGCGTTGGTCACAATCTCGTTGTTGTTGTCGTCGGTCACGGTCACCGGGCGGTTGAGGGCGGAAACGATGCCGGTGGTGGCAGTGTCGTCGTAGCCGAGCGGGTTGCCGATAGCCATCACGTTCTCGCCGACCGCGAGTTTGTCGGAATCGGCGAATTCCACGGCCTTGAGGTCGCTCGGCGGGTTGTCGAGCTTGATCACGGCGAGGTCGGTGGTGGTATCGGTGCCGACGAGCTGCGCGGAGTACATCGTGCCGTTGGCCAGCGTCACCTGAATCTGCTGGGCGCCGGAGATCACGTGGTTGTTGGTCACGATGTAGCCCTCGGTGCTGATGATCGCGCCGGAGCCCTTGGCGGTGCCGTTGCTCAGCTGGGTCTGGATGGAGACCACGGAGCCGGAGACGTCGCCGGCCACGGTCTGCCAGTCAGGCGCTTCTCCGGTTTTGGCGGTGGCGGAGCCGGAGCCGGACTTGTTCGAGGTCACATTCGCCAGCGAGCTCGTGGTCGGCACAGTCACCCAGCCGTAGGTGATGGCCGCGTAGCCAAGTCCAAGGCACAGCGCGGCGGCGACTACGGCTGCGACGACAGCCGCGACAATGCTGCTGGCGGTCTTGCTCAGGCCCTTGGACGCAGGCGCGCCGGGCTGGCCCGGCTGGGGGAATCCGGACTGCGGCGGAACCGGACCGTTCGGAGTGCCGGGTGCGCCAGGGGTTCCCGGAGCACCGTTGGCGTTGCCGGTACCAGCTGCACCATTAGCACCATTGCGCGCACCAAAACCGAAGAGGCCGCCCGCGTTGTTCTGACCGTTGTTCTGACCGTTCGGAGTGCTCTGCGGGGCGAACGGATTGCCGTTGGACGGCGCGGTCGGCTGCGGGTTGTTGGTGAAGTACGGGTTGCGGTTGCCTGGCTGGCCCGGCTGACCCGGCTGCTGCGGAGCGGACTGGCCGAACGGCAGCGGCTGCGTGGGCTGACCGCCGGCGGCCGGAGCGCCCTGCTGGTTTGCGGTCGGCACAGGGCCGTAGGCGCCGAATTCGGGAGCCGGGCGGTACAGCGGCTGTGTGGCGGATTGGCCGGAAGACGCAGACGAAGCGGACGAAGCGGACGAAGCGGACGAAGCGGACGAAGCGGACGAAGCGGACGAAGCGGACGCATCAGTGGATGGCGTCGAAGACACCACCGTGCTTTCACCCTTGGCGGAAGCGTAATCGGGAACGGGTTCGCTCTCCGGAGCCTGCGATGCGGTCGCCGTAGAATCCGGGCCGGGAATCGACTGAGTGGCGGTGGCGTCCACGCCGGTATTGGCGGACGCAGGCTCCTGCGGCTGCGTCACGGACTGCGCCGCCGCCTGCGAAGTGGACTGCGTAGTGGCATCAGTGGTTTGCGGGACCTGCGCGTCCGGGTTCTGAAACTCTTGCGGATTGCCCTGAGGGTCCTGCGGGGTCTGGTCGACGCCCTGCGGGTTGAATTCGTCAGCCATAGCTGCTCCTTAATCATGAAGTTCATATGTTTCGTGGCGCCGTGCCAGTCGTTCGCATCGACCAGCCGCGCCCTCGTGCTCTACCTCTGTAGTAAAGGCATTCAATCTGGAGGTTTTCTGAACGTTCGTTGAAAGTCTATGCGTAATCTTCGAGGAGTCCGATGGATGTCTCGCGAGGTATCTCCGTTCAATGAGGTACATCTCGGGATTTGCGGAAAGGTATCTGCCTTCAGTGTGGTATTGCAAATGGGAAACGACGAGTATGAAGGTTGGAATGACAATGCTTGTACTCGGCATTTCGCGTATGCGGCACCTCATTGAACAGAGATAGCTTTCCGCAGAGGCCGAAAAGTACCTCACTGAAGGCAGTTACCAGATTCCCGCCCCTCCGCCTTCGCCGGCGCTTTCACATTTCCCGCCCTTTTGCTTAAAGTGAACACTATGACGAGTCTTTTGGAACATCCCCTCGGCGCGGAGCCCGGTCAGCCAGGCGACCGCAGCGCCTTCAGCTTTGAAACCATCACCCGGCTGCCCTCAACGGCGGACGGTCTCGGCCGGAATGGCGCGCGATACGGCCGCACCGGCATCATCCACACGCCGCACGGCGACATCCGCACACCCGCATTCGTGCCGGTAGGCACGCAGTCCGCCATGAAGGCCGTACTGCCCGAGCAGATGAAGGAGCTCGGCGCGCAATGCCTGCTCGCCAACGCCTTCCACCTGTTCGAGCGTCCCGGCGAGGACGTGTTGGACGCCGCAGGCGGTCTCGCCCGTTTCATGCACTGGGACGGGCCAACGTTCACCGACTCGGGCGGCTTCCAGGTGATGTCCCTAGGCGTCGGCTTCAAGAAGACGCTGGCTATGGACGTGACCGGCATGAAGTCGGACGACATCATCGCCAAAGGCAAGGAGCGTATGGCCTGGGTGGACGAGGACGGCGTGACGTTCAAATCGCCGCTCAACGGCAGCGCACACCGTTTCTCCGCCGAGATCTCCATGGGCATCCAGCACAAGCTGGGTGCGGACATCATGTTCGCGTTCGACGAGCTCACCACGCTGATGAACACCCGCTCCTATCAGGAGGATTCGGTGGAGCGCACATTCCGCTGGGCGAAGCGCTGCGTGGCGGAGCACGAACACCTCACCGCCGAACGGGTCGGCAAACCATATCAGGCGCTGTATGGCGTGGTGCAGGGCGCGAATTACGAGGATTTGCGCCGCAAGGCCGCAGTACAGATCGCCTCGCTCGACTTCGACGGCGTGGGCATCGGCGGCGCGATCGAGAAGCGCATCATCGGCGACACCTGCGCATGGATCTGCGATGCCATGCCGGAGAATCGTCCGCGTCACGTGCTGGGCATCGCTTCCGTGGACGATATCTTCGCGTGCGTGGAGAACGGCGGCGACACGTTCGACTGCGTGGCTCCCGCACGCTGCGCCCGCAATGGCGCGATTTTCACGCGCAACGGCCGATACAACATCAAGCGCGCCCAGCACAAGTTCGATTTCGGGCCGCTGGAGGAAGGCTGCGACTGCTACACATGCCGCAACTATTCGCGCGCATATGTGGACCATCTGTTGCGCGCCCGCGAGTTCAACGGATTCACTCTGGCCACGATCCACAACGAGCACTTCTTCGTGAAACTGCTGGACGACATTCGCGCCTCAATCGACGGCGGCTATTTCAACGAATTCCGCGACGAGGCCTTGGCGCACTTCTACGGCAACGGGTCGCGCAAACCCGGGCTGTGATTCCGCCCGCATCAGGCGATGTTAAGCGATGCCACGTCTTGCGCTGTGTGTGTGGGATAACGGCGACGAATCTCGCCATTCCGCGCACACAGCGCGAGGCGCATGACGACATGCGATCGACTCTGCACAATAACTTCCGCACAATCCTCGGCGCGCGGCACACGCCACACGCGCGACACGCCGAGGATTGTGCTATCGCGTCTCCGGGTGTAAGTTAGTCGATTGTCTGCGAGTGTGGCGGAATGGTAGACGCGCTGTCTTCAGGTGGCAGTGAGTGTATGCTCGTGGGGGTTCAACTCCCCCCACTCGCACGCAGGAATGAAAGCCCCGAACTGCTGGAATACCAACGGTTCGGGGCTTTTCTGTATATGATGAAACCGCCAAAATATGACGGAAAATATGACAATCTACATTGAACTAGATTGATTCAAATTGAAAAACTCGCCCACAGCGACGTCAATCCGACCGGAAAGCTCGTCAAGATCGTCGTCAAACAGATCGGCGTATACATCCAAAGTCATGGCGGCAGACGAATGGCCCAACATACGCTGTATGGCCTTCACGTTTGCGCCAGAATGCACGGCGATACTTGCCGCCGTATGCCGCAGGTCGTGACATGTCAGCGGCGGCACGCCCGACTGGAATACGGCCGTCTTGTACCAGCAACGATGATTCTTGCCGAGGCTCTGAGGAGCAACATAGCCACCCTTGTCCCCAACGAACACGAGTTCGTCGGGACGCTTGCCCAGAACATGCGCCCGCAACGCATCACGCACAGGTTCGGGCATGGGCACGTCGCGGGATCGGTTGTTTTTGGGCGTGCCCAGCTTGTACGTCTTCCTTACCTTGGTGACGCTTTTCGTGACATGCAGCCGGTTCTTCTCGAAGTCCACATCTTCCACATTGAGCGCCGTGGCCTCACCCCATCGCAGCCCGCACAGGCCAAGAACAAGAATGAGCGGCCTGTATTCGCCGGAGCATTCCGCCAGCTTTGCCAGTTGCGCAGGCGTGAGGTACGTTCGGGGCTTGCGCGTCTTCTTCGGTAGTTGGATGTCTGTTACCGGCGTACGGACAATTCGACCGTCTCTTACCGCCGTCTCATAGATGTTTTTGATGATCCCGAACGCCCGAATGACCACCGACGCGCTTTTTGCCTTGCTGAGGTCGTTAACCCATTGCTGAATCTCCGAGTGCGTGACTTCTCCCAGCCGCCTATGCCCCCATTTAGGCCGCACATGCACGCGCCATGACGTTTCGACGCTGTTGTAATGCGACGGTTTCCACACGCTTTCATGCGCCGCCACCCATTCATTCCCCAACGGCTCTATGAACGCCTTAGAACCTTGCGGATCTACATACGCACCGTCGTTCATTGCGGCCGTGACATTCCGCGCCGCCCAGTCCTGAGACGCCCGCTTGGTCTTAAAACCGCTCTTGTTCTTGTGAACGTGATCCGGGTCGTACCACCACACGCGCCAACGTCTAGACCCGTCCTTGAGATCGTAAGACTGGAACGAAACCATAGAACCTACTCTTCCGAATCGGTGCCGATAACGACCTCTTCCGACGGTGGCAATCTATCAAGTATTTCAGCAAAACGTTTCCAAGCACTAATTCCGTCGTCGGCGTCAGTTTCCTCACTGATGCGCACTGAGTCGATTTGTGGCTTGGAGCGCTCGCAAAATGCAACACGATGTTCTATGAGTTCTTCCGCCTTCTCATCCCGTTCAATGCTCGGCAACGGCTGTATGACGGTTGCCCAGTTCCACACTTGATTACAGCGTAGGTCGTCGGGTCGGCCGGTTATATGCGTCTTCATGTCCCGCGACCCGCTTTCCGGCAACAGTAGCGTCAATGGCGATACGTCAAACACGATGGAGAACGCCATGAGATCGTCCACGTCCACCTTCCGTTCGCCCGATTCAATACGGCGCAATCCCAGCACTGTTATTTCTCGTCCAACGGCTGCCATTCTTTGTGACAATTCCTTGTATGTCATGCCACCACGCAACCGTTTGACGTTATTGGCCACTTGACGCCCTGTTACGTCCACGCCATTCACGGAACGTTTTTTCTTTACCTCGTCACCCATGCTAAACAGCATAGCGCATCAAATTGATGCGTAGTGAATCATGCAACACGCCAATAGATTCAATTTGACATATTTGAGACAAAATGAGTATACATGATGTTGAAAACATCAAATTGATATTAATTGAATCAATGGAGGTATCGAAGATGACAGCAACAGTTACCATCCCCCTGCCGACGATCGATAGCGGCGACGTGTGGATGACCCGGAAGGAAGTAGCGGCGTATGCGAAGACATCGCCGGGCACGCTTGCCACGATGGGCTATGAGAAAAAAGGGCCGAGGTTCTACAAGCCGACCGGCCGCAAGGTCGTGTACAAGAAAAGTGATGTTGACGCTTGGCTTGGCAGCAATGCCGGCCGATTGAAGCGTTCGGCGCTCGCCAGCAAGGAGGCAGCGAAATGAAAGGCTCGCTTCGTTTCGAGAACGAGTACGACATAGATTGTCCGCTGCTGATCGACCGGTATTCGGATGGTTACGCCGTGTTCCAGATCGGCGGAACGCCTGTGGCTCATCCCGTGAGCCTGTCGCCGTCTCAGGTGTCCGACCTCGTGGCGTTCCTCACGAAAGGGGCCGAGTTATGAGTCAGGTTCTCACACTCGCCAGCAAATGCGCGCTTGTGCTGATCCGCGTGGGTTTCGCCGTGTGTTGGTTCGCGTCTCTGGGATTCACCCAGTCGGAACGGTATGGGCCGGCATTTGCGGCGCTTGCCGGTTCGTGTCTGTTCATGTGGCTTATGGAAATGCCCGGCGTCGGAAATTGGGAGTCGACGCCGGGCAGTGAGAGAGAGGTTCCGAACCTTGGGAAAACCCGAAGCCCTCGCGTCGTCCAGTCTACCCCAACGGGACTACGCCGTCGAGCGCCGTTACATGGAGGACGTGGCTGCGTATTACCGGTATCTGAATCGAGCGGCGGAATTGAGGGAGCTGGAATACCTTCATGGCGTGTGGCCTCAGGGTACGCGGCAGACGTACGCGAACCGGTATACGGCGGAATACAACAGGGCGCTTGCGAAGGCGCTGTCGGGACGATGAATCGTATGAAAGGGGCGTTGCTGTCATGACGATAGATTTTGACATGAGCGCGATGACACTGGAGCAGCGGGCGACGCTCACGGATTACTTCACCGCGTTGGACGATATGCCGACCACCACGGCGGCGCATACGCTCGCCATGCCCTACAAGGGGCGTACGCCATTTCTTGTGCCGGCTTCCACTGTGGCAAAACAGCGGCCGAGGTTCTTGGATTATCCGATGATTCCGACCGGGACACTAACGCTTATCGCCGGACGTGCGGGCGTGTCGAAAAGCACGCTAAGCATATACCGCGCCGCGCTCGCCACTCGCGGCCTTCTCGATGGCGATTGGAATGGCAAGCCCGCAACGGTGGCTATCAGCGGCATCGAGGACTCGCAGTCGATGCAGAGAATGAGATTGGAAGCCGCCGGCGCGGATTTGGAGCGAGTGCGGTTCCTGTCCATGTTCGACACGAGCGGAGACGGGAACGGTACGGATACCGGCGTGAGGATACCGGACGATCTGCCAGCACTCGTTGACTCGCTTAAGTCCGAGGGCGTGCGCCTGTGGATCATCGACCCTATCACCTCGTGCATGGATGGGGACAGCAACAAGCGCGATGACGTGCGCCGGGCGCTCGATCCGTTGGCGGCGCTCGCAGCCGACTTGGACATGGCGATTGTCGGCATCCTTCACTTCAACAAGGGTGGCGGCTATGCGTCGGACAAGATCAGCGGCAGTCATGCGTTCCGTGATGTGATCCGTTCTCTGGTGCTCATCGCCAAGGACGATGACAACGGCGATTGCGTCGCCACGATCGATAAGAGCAGCTATACGACGGCTCAGGGCATGTCATACAGCTACGGGCTTATGTCCGTGGACATCGAAGACGATTCCGGGGAAACGTTCGCAGTTCCGAAGGTCACGGGCTTCATGAAGACCGAACGCGACGTGAACGAGGTGATAAACCGCAACATACAGGCGGCGAACGTCGAACCGGCGCACGCGGAACGCGGCGAAGTGCTCGAATGGCTCACCGACTATCTCAAGGACGGCCCCGTGGCATTCAAGGACATAGCGACGGCGGCATGTGCTGAGGGATACAGCAGACGGCAGCTCACCAACGCGCGAGAACGTTCAGACGGCCGCATCATCACCGTTCCAGACCCGACCTATCAGGGACGCGGACAGAAACGGTTATGGACACTCGCCGATATTACCGCCACCCTCGCGCGCGGGGGTACAGAACGCGGAAGTAATCACGGAAGTATTCAAAACCCAATGATTGCAACGTCTCCGAATACTTCCGCGAATACTTCCGCGTTGCAAGCCCCCGCGCGCGCGAGAGAGACGGAACAGAACACGCAAGACCTTGGATTGTTCCCGGAAGGCGAGGAATCATGAGCATCGAAACCACAGTGCTTCATCACACGTTCCAAGTACGCGACCATATGAAGGCCGTGACCCTATGCGGGTTGCCGTGCGAGACGGATCACGAGCGGACGAACGAAACGCAGCGGGGCGATTGGGTCATGTGTTCCTTGTGCGAGCTTCGCGCCACGCTGATCGAAATGGGTTACGAGACCATGCCGGACGATCCACGCAAACACGACGCCGGCCAAGGCGAACAACTGACCTTGTTTTAGGAAAGAGCGACACATGGCACACATGAGCATCAGCAAGCTACCCGAATCGTGGCGTGATCCCGTCACGGGTTTCATCGAGTACAAGCGCGCAGGCGGTTGCAGCGAGAAGACACTACTGACCCGCTACTACCAGTTACGCCACTTCGCAGACACGTTCGACGTGCCGCCTGAACAAGTCACGACTAATCAGCTATTGGAAGCGCTCGCGGACGGGCGCTCTCAGGACTCTCGCAAAGGCTTGCGCAACTGTTTCACGACGTTCTTCCGCTGGATGAAGGCGGCGGGACGCATAGACCACGATCCGGCCGCTACATTGCCGAACGTCAGGAAACCACGCCCGCACCCCAAGCCATGCCCCGACCGGTACATCACTGCCGCGCTCGGCCGCGCCACGGACGGCGAGCGCGTCATGATCCTCTTGGCGGCGGAATGCGGGTTGAGGCGCGCGGAGATCGCCCAAGTGCATCGTGACGACGTGATTGGTACGCAAGGCGCGTATTCGCTCGTTGTGCATGGCAAGGGCGGCAAGCAACGCATAGTGCCTGTTCCCGACGACCTTGCGGAAACAATCACGCATTGCGGCGGCTGGATGTTCCCCGGACGGTGGAAAGGACATTGCGAGGAATCCTATATCGGCAAGCACATATCACGCCTTCTGCCGGACGGGTACGGCCCGCACAAGCTGCGCCACCTGTTCGCCACCGTTGCGTACATGCATTCTCACGACATGCTCGCCGTCAGCGCCGCATTAGGCCACGCGAGCACGGAAACCACGCAAATCTATGTGGCGCTCGCCGACGAATCACTTCGCGGACTCGTGGACGCGGCCACGATCAAGGGGAAAGAAGGCAACGGAATTGGCCTCGTAGACAAAAGAGAAGGCCGGGTATCGCCTTCCACGGACGACGCCCGGCCAACCATGCTCACCCATGTTCCTCTCGCCGACAGAAGAACAAGGGCTAGTGATCGATCACATGCAAGTAACAGTACACCGACCAGCAAGGAAGGATCAAGCATCATGGAACAGACGCCAGACGCCGTCACGCCGGAACAGGACGCGCCGGCTACGCCGCAAACCGACGAAACCACACCGCAGACGGCCAAACAGACAACGGACGATAAAGAGGTCGCACAATCCAAGGAAGCCACGACGGCGGACGAAAACGACACGGGAGAGCAGACAGACAGCGATACCGACGACGCGGACGCCGAAGAGACCGAAGGTGGCGAAGAGCCGGACAACGAGAACAGCGAAGCCGCGAAATGGCGCATCAAGGCGAAGGAAGCCGAAGCGCTCGCCGACCAGATGGAACAGAAGCTTCACGACTACCGTATCGAACAGCTCGGAAGGGACATAGCCGGCTACGGCTGGCACGAAACGGCCCCCGACCTCGCCGAAGACCTCGCCGAACTGGACATACAGGCGTACTTCACGGAAGACGAAGAACTCACCGAGGAAGGAAAACGAATAGTGGAAGAGCTGAAAAGCGCGTACCACCCGTACAGCATATGGCGGCGCAACCATCCATCACCGTCTAGGCCACTGTCCGACAGGTCATATGACTTCGGCGGATCACCAAAAGAACGATTCAGGAACACCATCATGAGCGCGGGAGGCCGGCAATGAAGAAGACAAAAGCGGCGATGCAGGCCGAGAAATACCGCAAACGGTTCGCTGCCGCCAAGGATCGAGTAAGCAAGGCATGGCAAGGGCAGAACTTCATAGGCAGCAGGGCGATAAGCTATCTTCTCCAAGACACGAGCGCAAAGACAGAGATGGCCGAGGCAAGGCACATGAACAAGTTCTTCCAGACCATGCACGTCGAAAAGGTCATAGACGAACACGGGAACGTCGACCTTCAACAGCTCGCGGCGCTCGCCAGCGAATATAACAAGCATTACGACGGGCACGTCTATTGGCGTAGACGGCTGATGTGGTACGACATGGGGATGTCAACCCCAGACGATCCGCTGTATAAGGCCAAGAAAGCCAAATACCGCATAGTTCACCAAGAGATAGACTCAAAGAACGAAGCTTTTCTAGACGACATACGGAAGAAGCACAGGAACGGAGAGATACCCGACTGGGAGGCGAAGATGTTTGAAGACCTTCATGGCTGATCGAAAATCATGAGCGCGGCGGGGCTTTGGGCTACACTTGGGTATTGACACGGATGTTCGATGTGGCTTGAGGCCCCGCCGTCCGTTTCTCCAAGCCCTTGCGGGGCACCGTGGCGCGGCAGTGCGCACGGCAGACATACATACATGCTTTTTCACACCCGTAAAGGATCATCATGGCATTTACAATCACCAGCCAGAACAAGGGCGCTTTCCCCGACGTACAGCGTTTCGCCCCGGAAGACATCATTCCCGAAGCGCTTATCATCTCCACCAGCAGCATCGGCGCGAACGTGGAAGGCGACGCGCCAAGCGTCCGCGTCCCGTTCGTCAGCGAAGACCCCGAAGCCGATATCGTCAAGGAAGGCGAACAGATCAGCGAGGCCGACCCTGAGCTTACCGAACTGACCGTGAACACGCACAAGCTTTCAGTGCTACACCGGATCAGCCGAGAGGCATACTCGCACGACGGCGTGGGCGAACTGCTCACCAACAGCCTAGGCCGAGCCGTCATCAAGAAGGCCGACGCCATCTATCTCGCCAACAAGCCCGCTGAGGGAGAGGCCGGCCCCATCGGACTCGTGAACACGACCGGCATCGTGGACGGCGGAAACATCGACACGAACCTTGACACGCTCACCGACGCCATCGCCACCGTGCAGACCAACGGAGCCGAGCCGACACACATCATTGCCAGCCCGACCGCATGGGCGTACATCCAGAAGATGAAGGCCGGCAACGGCTATAACACGCCACTCATCGGCTCGCCCGCCGAGGCCACGGCGCTAAGGCTCGCCGGCCTTCCCGTCGTCATCAACAAGAACACGCCGGCCGGAACGCTGCTACTGATCGACCAGTCTCAGATACTCAGCGCCGTGGGACAGCTCGAAGTGGCAGTGTCGGATCAGCGTTACTTCGACTCGGACAACTACGCGATCCGTCTCACGTTCCGTTTCGGCTTCGGCGTGCTGCGCCCCGACCGGCTCGCCAAGATCACCGTAGGAGCCGCAGCAAGTGGCAAGTCCGCGAAGGCATAGGGGCGGTATACCCTCCCCCATGCGCCTAGCCCCTCCACGGTCATAGGGCCCCATACCCCCGCAAAACGGTTTTATCCCAGAAGAAAAAGCCGACACAGCCCCGGAAACCACCATAACGGCCGCTTCCGGGGCTTTCCCATACCCCCACTAGACCCGATACACGCCGCAAGACAACGGCGCACACGAGCAAAAACCGGAACGCCACCACCACGGCAATACCCGAAAACGTTGCAATACCGCCGTTTAAGCGTAACAAAACCATAACCAAGGAAAAGCAAGGCACATGAACGACATCGAGACCGAACAGCTGCGCCGGCGCATCAATGCCAAGACTGATAGACAGGCGGGCGGGCACTGGATATGGACGGCACACACCGACTCAAGCGGCCACCCCGTTATATCCATAGGCAACAAGCCGCAACAAGCCCGCCGCGTCGCCTACGAACTCACGCACGGCCCTATACCGACCGGCAAGGTCGTAACCGCCACATGCGGCGCAACCACATGTGTAAACCCCGACCATCTCGAAGCCGTCACCCGCTCGCAATCGACCACCAACCGCAAAGCGTCCAGCCTCAGCACCACCGGCGTGCGCGGCGTCACATGGCGCAAAGACCGCAATTGTTACTTAGTCGCCATACGCATCAACGGCCGCAGACACCGCAAAAGCGGGTTCCACAGCATTGAGGAAGCCGCCCAATACATCCAAACCATACGCAACCAATGAAACCCCACCCGAGGGCAGAGTCGCATTGAATAGAAAGCCCCCACCCTTCAAGGCAGAGGCTCGCATCGCAAGGACAAGTCTAACACCAAAGTGCAAACGACGGAAGACTTGTAAGAATCATTCGATATGATGAAAATATGACAATCTACATTGATTTACACTGATTTACACTGATAAACAATCATAAAGAAACGTTGAAATATCAACGAAAATGGCTTGATAACAACAATCCCGGATGTTTCAACTCCCCCACTCGCACGCAGATGGGAACCCCGGAAACGTTGAAATGTCAACGGCTCCGGGGTTTTTCGTAACCGCAATGAATGGGAAACCCTACCTAAGACCCTACAATCTCTGATAAGCCCTGTTGACTGGCGTCGATTACAGATTTAGTGTCAAAACGTAGGGTCTTGCTCGCGTGTGTCGTTGGTGTGTCGTCGGTTAGCTTGACGCGAAAGATGCCGTAAATATGCCAGCCTCGATTTCGCGACGCCGGAATGTCGGAAATCGCGTCGCTGAAGCTTTGTCTCGGGCGGGATAAGGAGAGCTTTTACCGAGACGACGACGTAGCCGCATCCTCCACGAGCAGATACATCGCATCGCTCCAGTACTTAGGGCGCGGATTCAACGACTCCCCCACCGCAGCCCCTTCCCAACGCACACGATTGCCGGAAATCAGCAGCGCAATCTCCGCAGCATGCCCTCGCCAATCGCGTGCTTTTCGCAAATGCCACATGAACTTGCGAGCTTGCGAGCGCATTGTCGGCGACTAGCCCGGAAACACTGGTTGCCGCAGGCGGAGCGGATCAGTATGGTGGGAGAGCCGGTAAACGACCAATTGTGCGCACATTATCGGGTACTGCCACGCAGAGGGGAGGTCTGATGAACGTTGCAGACGACGTCCGCAAGCGTATACGGAACAATGCTGATACCTCCATCGCGGCCACCTCCGCATCACCGACGCGACCCGCAGACGCAGAGGCTGCGCCAGCCGAGTCCGCGCAACCCACGCACACCGCACAAGATCGGCAGACCGCACACGACGCAAACACCGCGAGCCCCAGCGTCACACCGCACTCGGTAGGACCAGCACAACCCGCTCGCACCACTCGAACTCGGCAAGTGAGGGTGCTATCACCAATGGCGGCACCCTCGCGCCCGCGCAAGCCCAACAGCGAATCCAACGGCAAATCCAGGAAAACGGCCAAGCGATCAGTCAAGCCAACGACCAAACCGGAGAAGTACGCGCGTGGCACTAGGTCGTACACGATGTCGCACATCCGCGGCAAGGACACGTCGATCGAGGTGGCGGTGCGCAGCTATCTATTCCGGCGCGGCCTGCGATTCCGCAAGAACGACAAGCGCTACCCCGGCCACCCGGACATGGTGCTGCCGAAGTATCACACAATCGTGTTCATCAACGGATGCTTCTGGCATGCGCACAAGGACTGCCCGAAGTACTCGATGCCGAAATCCAATGTGGAATTCTGGACCGCGAAGCTGACGCGCAACCGCGAACGCGACGCTCGTCAGCACGCCGAACTGGAAGCCGCCGGCTGGCGGGTCATCGTGGTGTGGGAATGCGAGCTGGGCAAGGCCACGCGCGAGGAGCGGCTGGCCCGGCTGTATGAGCAGATCATGGGCGACGCCTCCATGGGCTGAGCTCCTCGAGAAATCACAGGATCCCTTCAGCCGCGCCTCATCAAGGCACCTATACTTTGTTACGGTAGCGTAAGTTAATGGCCGGCCAAGCGACGCCGGCCACATCGAGGTGATGAGCATGAGCGTTTCCACCAGCGCACCGGCCACGCGGACGATGGCCTCCGGCACATCGCGTGCGTCTTCTGCGGTCGCAGGCCAAAGGAGCCAAAGGAGTCACGCGCGAACAGACGCTGCCGCATTGGCACGCGCTGCGGCGCGCTACCAAGACGCCCGCGACCGTTACCGTCATGCCAAAGCAGCCCTGAAAGCGGCCAAGCGCCAAATCGTCCCTGTCGACGCATTCGGCAATCGCAAGCCCCGCCTGCGCGGATGGCTACACCTCATCACCTTGCCGCTATGCATCGCGGCTTCCATCGTACTGATCTGCATCGCGCCGGGCGGCCCCGTCAAAGCGGCATGCGCCGTATACGGCGCCTCGGCCATCCTGCTGTTCGGCAACAGCGCGCTGCTGCACGTCGTATCCTGGCACAGCGCGAGGGTGACCCGCGTGCTGTGCGGCATCGATTACTCGAACATTTTCCTCATCATCGCCGGGACCAATACGCCCGTGCTGTTCGCGCTCAGTCCGGCGATTCGGCGGCCGTACCTCACGGTGATCTGGGCGACCGCCGCAATCGGCACGATACTGCATATTGTCTGGCTTCAGGCTCCGAACTGGGTATTCACCACCGTGTATGTGGTGCTGGGGCTGGCTCCGGTGACGCTCATCCCACAGCTATGGACGGCGCCTGCGGTGGGACCGGCGGCAACCATACTTATCGCTTGCGGCGGTGCCGCGTATATCGCCGGTGCCGTATGTTTCGCGCTGCGCAAGCCGAATCCCGTTCCCGGATGGTTCGAGTTTCACGAAGTGTTTCACGTGGGCACGGTCATTGGGTACGTCTGCCATGTCGTGGCGATTTATCTGATTGTGTGCGCGCTGTAGCGCGGGGGCTTGGTGGTGCGGCTTGGTGCGGCTTGGTGGTGCGGCTTGGTGTAGCTTGGTGTAGCTTGGTGGTGCGGCTTGGCGTAGCTTGGTGTAGCTTGGTGGTGCGGCTTGGCGTAGCTTGGCGTAGCTTGGTGGTGCGGCTTGGCGTAGCTTGGTGTCTTACGTGTCTTGGCGGGGCAAAACCTCGGACCAGCCGATGACCTGCTCCACTATCCCATTCCCAGCAGGGGAGGGTGTCTAATTGTTTGTGTATGGGGTTGCCGGGTGAAAGGATATTATGATGGTGACCTCGCATGATGAAGTAGGGTGCGGCGATGGTGCCGTTGCCGTGGGTTCCGCCCGTGAGCTGGTGGATGGTCTTGTTTCGTCGGGTTCGTTGGATTCCCTGTTCGAGCGTATAGACAGGGGCGATGTGGAGCCGGCCGGCGATGGGGGTCTGATCCCGGAACTGGTGCGCGCGGCCCTGGAGT
>NZ_JFAN01000007.1:0-584 GCF_006408855.1 Bifidobacterium sp. UTBIF-68
CCCGTTGGACGAGTTCTATCCGGTCATGTACCTGGACGCGATACGCGTGAAGGTCAGGGATGGGGGCAGGGTCGTGTCGAAGGCCGCGCATCTCGCGGTCGGTGTCGATATGGACGGCCTCAAGCACGTGCTGGGCATCTGGGTCCAGGATGCGGAGGGCTCCTCGTTCTGGGCGCACGTGTGCGCCGAGATCGCCAACAGGGGCGTCACGGACGTGATGATCGTGTGCTGCGACGGGTTGAAGGGCCTGCCCGAGGCGATAGAGGCGACATGGCCGCAGGCGATGGTGCAGACCTGCGTGGTGCATCTGATCCGCGCGGCCAACAGGTTCGTGGCCGACCATGACCGCAAGGCCGTGTGCAGGGATCTGAGGCGGGTGTACGAGGCGGTCGATTCCGGGCAGGCGCGCAAGGCGTTGGACGAGTTCAGGCAAAGCGAGCTCGGACGCCGGTACCCGTCCGTGGCTGCCACGTGGGAGCGGGCCTGGGACCGGTTCATACCGTTCCTCCAGTTCCCGCCGATGCTGCGCCGTGTCATCTACACCACCAACAGCATCGAATCATTGAACTATCAGTTGAGGAAGG